>CAINVI010000345.1 GCA_903854075.1 Candidatus Pollutiaquabacter sp.
CCATCGCCTATGAACGCATGGGTGATTTTTCATTGGCCCTGAAACACCACAAGAAATTCCACGATCTCGATAAACAGGTCACTTCCGACGAAGTAAACTTGAAAACAAAAGCACTTCACTTCAAGTACGACCTCGAGGAACTAAAAAAACAGAAAGAGATCGCCGAGCTTTCCGACAAGCTGAAAGAACAATTTTTGGCTAACGTCAGCCACGAAATCCGAACGCCAATGAACGGTGTACTCGGTATGACACACCTGCTCAACAAGAGCAACCCTACCAAAGAACAACAGGAATATATCGATGCCATTCAGGATTCAGCCAACAACCTGATGGTCATCATCAACGACATCCTTGATTTCTCCAAGATTAACGCCGGTAAAATCGAATTCGCCAGTAGCGAATTCCAACTGCGTGATCTGATCAAGGGCGTCCTTCAGATCCTGAAGGTTAAAGCTGATGAGAAAAAACTGCAGCTGACAGTCGCTGTCGATTATGCCATCAAAGACACCTTGATTGGTGACGCCATGCGACTCAATCAGGTACTAATGAACCTGGTCGGCAATGCTATCAAATTTACGGACCAGGGAAAAGTTGCCATTGATGTCCGCATGATTACTTCCGATGATGCAGGCTGCCGATTACGTTTTCGCGTAACGGATACCGGTATTGGTATTCCAGAAAACAAGCTGCAGAAAATCTTCGAGAGCTTTGAACAAGCCGGCGACAACAAACGCCGTTCCGAAGGTACCGGTCTCGGGCTCACCATTGTTAAACAACTGGTAGAACTGCAAGGTGGTAATATCCACGTGAAAAGTCGCTTCGGCGAAGGCGCCGATTTCATTTTCGAGCTCCCCTTCGGTATCGGAAAACAGAAGAAGGAAGAAGCGGCTGTCAAACTTATTGAACCGGAAGAAAAAACCGACGTATCACACATCCGGCTATTGGTCGTGGAAGACAACCGCATCAATCAGCTGTTGGTAAAAAACATGCTGAAGAAATTCGGTTTCTCTCAAATCGAAATGGCCGATAACGGAAAAATGGCGTTGCAAGTATTGGAAAGTCAACCGTTCGATATCGTCTTAATGGACATACAGATGCCGGATATGGACGGCTATGAAGCTACCCGATTCCTACGTAAGAAGCTTGCCGGACCTAACGCAAAAATTCCCGTTATCGCGCTGACCGCTGACGCATCCGAAAAAGAACGTACCCATGCACAGGATGCTGGCATGAATGATTATGTGGTAAAACCTTATACGCCGGAGGAATTGTTCGGCACTCTCTTGAAATTCGTCAAGGATATACCGGCTCCGGCAGACAATGACCTGGCCGAAATCTTGCAGGAAAAACGCCGTAAATCGGGCGTCAACCTAAAAGTACTGGAACAATATACGGGTGGTGAGACGGAACTTACCATTCAGTTGATTTCCATTTTCCTTCGACAAATTCCGGATGCCATTCAAAAACTTGGACTGCACATTCCCGATAAAAACTGGAAGGAAGTACATGCGGTTGCCCATAAGATCAAATCAAGCATTTCCGTTTTTGAGCTGAGCGAATTACGAAAACTGGTCACCAATATCGAGGAATATGCTCGCGATGGCATGCAGCTGGAAGAAGTGCCGGCGCTCTATGCACGGTTCAAGTCCGGTGCTCTGGAAGCAATTGCAGAGCTCGAGGCAGAATTGGAACGCATCCGGCGCGTTAGTGCCGGCTGATGTACAAACACTTCGTATTAGCCCTCAATACTGAAACGATCGCCTTCCATCGCCAGCGTGGTATTATCAAATACTTCTTTCGCTTCTTCCAGTAACGGGTAAAGACTCTTATACCTCGCTGAAAAATGTCCGATAATCAGGCGCTTCACGCCTGACTTCTTCGCTATCGTTGCTGCTTGCCGGGCGGTGGAATGAAACGTTTCCGCAGCTCGATCGGCGAGCTCATGCAGAAATGTAGATTCGTGGTACAACAGGTCCACGCCTTTCACAATATCCACCAACCGTTCATCGTAGATCGTATCAGAGCAATAAGCATAACGGCGCGTTGGCGGTGGTGCAGTTGTCAACTCCGCATTCAGAACAACTCTTCCGTCTTCCAAAACCAGATCCTCCCCTGCCTTGAGGGAAGCATATGACTCCAGAGGGATAGCATATTCTGCCAGTTTATCCTTGATGATTTTTCGGGGCTTTGGCTGCTCTTCGAATAAAAAACCCGTACACGGAATACGATGACTTAACAGTATCGTAGTCACTCGCAAGGTCTCGTCCTCATAGAGCACCGTAGGAACATCCGGGTTCACAGCCTGAAAACGGATAGGATAACGTAATTCCGTCTGCGAATGCCTCAGCTGTACTTCAATGATTTCCCAAAGCGCAGCAGGACCAAAAACATGCAACTCCGTTTTTCGTCCTTGCAGGTGCATGGTCGACAACAATCCCATCAAACCAAGGTAATGGTCGCCGTGAAGGTGACTGATAAAAATGTGATTGATCCGATGAAACTTGATTTGATATCGGTTCAACTGAATAAGCGTTCCCTCGCCGCAATCCACCAAAAAAAACCGCTCATGGACCTGAAGGACCTGAGCGGTAGGATGTCGTTGGTAAATCGGAGTGGCTGAGCTGCTGCCCAGAATGGTTACTTCAAAACTCACTGACGCAAGGCTTCCAATGCGGATGCTTGATCATTTGTGATGGTCAACACGCGATCGAGCTGAGCAATTTGAATCAACTTCACGACATTTTCATTCAAGCCACACAAAGCAAAACGACCATTCGTATCTCTACACAAACGGTTCGCAGATAAAATTGCACTCAAGCCTGATGAATCACAATAACGCGTCTCACTCATGTCAATGACCATGTTGTTCACTCCGTTTTTATTCAGCACCAACAACTCAGACTTTAATTCTGAAGCATTCGAAGCATCTAGTTTCTCCACTTTCGTTTTTACGACTGCCTCATTTTTGTTTTGTGTTGTTTCGAAGTTCATTGCGTTTGTTGTTTAGTCAAAAATAACATTTTTTGATTTAAAGCAA
>CAINVI010000346.1 GCA_903854075.1 Candidatus Pollutiaquabacter sp.
TCAAAAATGGAAGCTTCACTGTTCCTTTCAACCAGCTGAACAACTACGTAAAATCCTTGCTTGCTACACCTTCTCGCCTGTTCGGCGGCGGTGCATTTACGGCAACGACCAGCGGAAGCGCACTTAATCACTTTTTCCGTTATGATGGCGCTCTTCCTTTTTCGGATTTTGGCGGAACAAATGGAAGTGTGCTTGCTTTAGCAAATTACAACGGGAGAGTTGTTGCCGGCGGAACCTTCACAACGGCCGGCGGTTTAACTGTATCCAATATCGCCCGTACCACTTCCACAATCGACATTGCAGAAACTGCTCCGGTAATTTTAACCTCCGTAATTTATCCAAATCCTGTCATAGAAAAATCCACCATAAGCATTTCGACCAACCAGCAACTTCAACAACCCGGACTTCGCATTCTTGATCCAACCGGAAAATGTGTCGCGGATATTCCGACAGATGAGGTCCCTTCGTCCTTTGGCTACACTTTCACCATCGACCGTAGTCGGTTTGCTGCAGGTCTATACTATTACGTACTGACTGACGGCACCACGGGAACATTTTCCGGCAAGTTCCTTATTCAATAAATAATCCAAAAACGTTAAAACGCCTTCAATATGGAGGCGTTTTTTTTGTTTCGTATCTTCACCGATAAGAAAGCACTAGTTTGAAATACGCCATCATCGATATTGAAACAACAGGCGGGAAAGCAACGACAGACCGCATCACTGAAATTGCTGTCTATATTCACGACGGCAATTCCGTAATCGATGAATTCTCCTCCTTGGTGAATCCGGAGCGGCCTATTCCTCCCTATGTTTCAAGGCTTACTGGTATCTACGATGAAATGGTTGCAGATGCTCCACGGTTTTACGAAATCGCCAAGGATATCGTAAAAATAACAGAAGACTGCACTTTTGTTGCTCATAATGTGCAGTTCGACTACTCGTTCGTCCGTCAAGAATTCAAATCATTGGGTTATACATATTCGCGAGATTACCTGTGTACTGTCAAGTTGAGCCGGAAAATTATTCCCGGACATCCATCGTACAGTCTTGGAAATCTTTGTGAGCGATTGGGTATCCGACTGGAAAATCGTCACCGCGCTGCCGGCGATGCATTGGCTACTGTCAAACTATTCGAACTGTTATTAAAAGAAGACCATGATTTTCTGATCGAACGCAGCGTACGCAACGACCATCTGAATTTGCGCTATCCGCCCGACTTCGATCGCTCCATCGTACATACCTTGCCGGAAGATACCGGCGTTTATTATCTGCATAACGAAGACGGATCCATCATTTACATCGGAAAAAGTAACAATATCCGTAAACGCATACTCAGTCATTTCGCGAACAAGCAAACGAAAAAAGCAATAGAATTACGAAATAATATCCGGGATATCTCCTTCGAAATCACGGGCAATGAATTAGTCGCTCTATTACTGGAGTCGGATGAAATCAAACGACATCAGCCGATCTTCAACCGCTTGCAACGCAAAACATTGTTCAATTTCGGAATCATCGAAGAAACCGATGACAACGGCTATCGTCGCTTCAAAACCGCCCGCATCAAACCGGAAACGGATGTTTTACTGGCAGCTGCCTCGATGGAGGAAGCCAAACAACTGCTGGACCGTCTGGTACAAAAGCACCGGCTTTGCCAAAAACTATGCGGACTTTACCCTGCCGTTCATGCATGTTTCAAATACAGCATAGGACAATGCGACGGAGCTTGTACCGGAAAAGAAGCTTCTGAAAACTACAATCGCCGGGTCGAAGAAGCACTGGAAAGCTTGCACTACAAACACGATAATTTTCTGATCATCGGAGATGGTCGGAGAAATGATGAACTATCTGTTGTACAAGTAGAGAATGGAAAATATATCGGATACGGATTCGTAGACCGCGAATTCGCCGGCGATGGTATCGACACGTTACTTGAAGCAGTTCATCCCAGAATGGACAATCGTGACATACAACGTATTCTTCGCCATTTCGTCAACCAGGGAAAAACGAAGCAGATTCTTCCGTATTAAAATGACCCAAAAGATGCTTCGTCAGTTTTGTATCTCGTCAATTTTAATCTTCACCGTTCTTAACGGAAAACTCTGCGCCCAAGATTTAAAACAATCCTTTAATCTCGTAACCCTAGAAGGAAATAACATCACGCTTTCGTTATGTAATGAGTCCTCCCATACAGTCGTTGTACTGCTATTACCCGACTGTCCGGCGTGTCAAACGTATTCCCGAACACTGAATCAACTGCATACTTCTTATAGAAAAAGTTCGGTTGAATTTTATGGCATCTTTCCCGGGCACTTTTCCTCGTTAGAAGAAATGAAAGATTACCGGCAGCGCTATAAAATAGGATTTCCACTATTACACGATCCGGATAAAAAACTGGTGAAAGCATTGCATGGCACCACAGCACCTGAAGTTTTTGTTTGCAATAAACGCGGCGAAGTGGTCTACTCCGGTAGGATCGACGATTGGATGTATGCTTTAGGTAAAAAACGGAGTGTGATTACCCGTCATGACTTGAAGGAGGCTATTGATGCGCTGGTCAATGGCAAGAAAATAGAAGTTTCCAGAACTGTTCCCATCGGTTGTATCATCGAATGAACTGCTCAAAGAAAATGCACGGAACAGTAAATAAATTCATCACGCTGATACTTGCAGGGTGTACCATCGGGTGGATTGTCGGTTGTTCAGCACCGGCGAAAAAAGAGCAGGTGACCTACAATGCCGATATCGCACCGCTTCTTTATAAAAACTGTTCGCCGTGTCATCATCCGGGATCGGCCGGCCCCTTTAACCTGTTGGCGTACGAAGATGCCGTCCGCCATGCGCAGACCATCGTATTAAGTGTAAAAACACGCTTCATGCCGCCATGGCCGGCGGATCCTGAGTACTCCCACTTCAGAGAAGAAAAGAGACTCACCGATGAAGAAATAAAAACGATTGAAACCTGGGTGACCAGCGGCATGGAAGAAGGTGATCCTTCGCTTCGAACAAATCCACCGATATATCCGAACGGAAGTAGCATTGGTAAACCGGATTATTCCGTCACACTTCCAACGCGATTTCTGCTCCCCGGCGATAACAAGGACCGTTTCATGATGATGAAAGTTCCCGTGGAACTCGACAAAGACACCTTTGTTCGGGTCATCGAAATCATTCCCGGAAATAAAAAACTAGTACATCATATCAACGGCCACCTCATACAATACGATGCCGGACGAAAGCAAAAGAGACAAGCCGGTGTGCCGGCAGTAGATACTGAAGTACACGACAAATCAACTGCCTACCAATTATTGGATTTACCGAATGATGATGGCTCTTATCCACTACTTACACCATCTGTGACAAATTACCTACCGGGAGTTGAACCTTCTGTTTATCCCAACGAAATCGGTGGTTACCGTATTAAGAAAAACAGTGCTTTACTACTAGACAATATTCATTACGGCCCGACACCAATTGACACATCCGATCTGACTACCTTCAATTTCTTTTTCATGCCAAGTGCTCCGAAACGTCCAACACGTGAATTCATACTCGGCACTTCCGGCATTTCACCAATTGTACCGCCGCTGGTGATTGCACCGGGAAAAGTACAATCCTTCACCACACGGTATGTAGTTCCGGAAACCATTTCATTGCTAACGATAAATCCTCACATGCACTTACTGGGAGTATCTTTCAAAGCATACGGACTTTCACCCGCCGGCGACACTATCCGCCTCATCAGTATTCCAAAATGGGATTTTCGTTGGCAGTATTTTTACACATTTGAAAAGACGATTGTTTTGCAGGCCGGAACTACGCTAATCGTGGAAGGTGTTTTTGATAATACAGAAAATAATCCCCTGAATCCTTTTCATCCTCCAAGAACAATCTCGGAACGCGAAGGAAGCATGCGTACCACGGATGAAATGTTTCAATTGATCTGTACATATATTCCCTATCAAAGCGGCGACGAAACTATTTCCCTTACAATTGAAAATAAATGAGCGAAAACAGCGGCTATACTCTGCTCCATCCCACGTCTCCCGAAGAATGGGAATCCTATTACCAACTTCGGTACGATGTATTACGCAAACCTTGGAATCAACCATTCTCTTCCACTAAAGATGACACAGAAGATGAATCAATACATTTGCTTATGCTGGATACTGAAGGAAAAGCCGCAGCTGCCGGAAGGCTACAACTCAACAGTCAAGAGCAAGGTCAGCTAAGATCAATGGCTGTTCGTGCAGTACTTCAGGGGACCGGATTAGGAACGCAACTGATCCGTGAATTGGAAGCTATTGCGATAAAAAAGGGACTGCAGGAAATAGTGCTGGATGCCCGAGAAAATGCAGTGA
>CAINVI010000347.1 GCA_903854075.1 Candidatus Pollutiaquabacter sp.
TCAAATGTACTTTGGATTTATCCTCTGTTGTCCGTGCAAGAGCGAGTATATTGCTGTAATTACTAGAATCCATCACATAAATGATATCAAAGGTATCAAAATCTTGCACAACAAATTTCCGTGATGTTAAATCATCTATGTTTAGATCGAATGTTTTGGCTGTTTCACACATTCTGGAATCAGGACGCTCTCCTGTATGTAATCCGGATGTTCCAGCAGAATCAACAATAACATTTAGCTTGTTTATCATTAGTTTTTCACGAAGAATCCCCTCTGCTAATGGAGAGCGACAAATGTTCCCTAAACAGACCATTAAAATTTTCATGGTGCAAAGTTAATGAAACAATATTTTAACTAAGCGTTAATAACAGAAGAATACCGAATATTCAATGATTACTACCTTATATTCATTTAAGTGCGATTTAATGAAAATTTATCTTTAAACAAGCAAACTAATTGATATCTTAAACGTTATTAAATTGCAAGGAATCAAATTAATACTTACCTGCTATGAGACAATTAAAAATAACGAAGCAAGTTACAAATCGGGAGACAGCGTCTTTGGATAAATACTTACAGGAAATTGGTCGTGTAGAATTAATTTCTGCAGAAGAGGAGGTTATGTTGGCTCGAAAAATCCGTGAAGGCGATAGAGCAGCTTTAGATCGTTTAACAAAAGCGAATCTTCGTTTTGTTGTATCCGTATCAAAGCAATATCAAAATCAAGGTTTATCGTTGCCGGATTTAATAAATGAAGGAAATTTAGGCTTGATAAAGGCAGCTCAGCGATTTGATGAAACGCGTGGATTTAAATTTATTTCTTATGCAGTTTGGTGGATCAGACAGTCGATTTTACAAGCATTAGCTGAGCAAGCAAGAATTGTGAGACTTCCTCTGAACAAAATTGGTACTATAAATAAAATAAATCGCGCGTTCTCAGAATTGGAACAAAAATTTGAACGTCCACCATCTGCTGATGAATTAGCAGAATTTTTGGAATGTTCGGTAGAAGAAGTGAAACAATCTTTAGCAAATAGTGGAAGGCATATTTCTATGGATGCTCCACTTGTAGAAGGAGACGAATCGTCATCTAGTATGTACGATGTTCTTTTAAATGATTCTCTTCCTGGTCCTGAGCAGGAATTGGTTGTTGAGTCGTTGAGAAAAGATATTGAAAGATCACTTTCTACATTGACATCAAGAGAAGGAGATATAGTTAGATTATATTATGGTTTAAATGGGAAACACCCTATGACCTTAGAAGAAATTGGTGAACGTTTTGACCTTACCCGCGAGCGCGTACGTCAGATCAAAGAAAAAGCAATCCGACGCTTGAAACATACCTCACGTTCCAAGATCCTTAAAACATACCTCGGCTAATCGCCGAAGCTTGGGGAAGCAGAAAAAGGAAGCAGCAATGCTTCCTTTTTTTATGCCGTTTTGCGTGTTCTCCGTATCCGCGGTATGCTAACGGACTTCCTCTAATTTGGTATATTCGCACCAACCGATTCCCGATTCACCGCTATGCCTATCATCGCCCCTTCCATCCTTTCCGCCGATTTCGGACACTTGCAGCGCGACGTTGAAATGATCAATGCCAGCGAAGCGGAATGGTTTCATATCGACATTATGGACGGCGTGTTCGTGCCGAACATCTCTTTCGGTTTTCCGGTGCTAAAATCAATTGCTCGTCATGCCCGAAAACCGCTGGACGTTCACTTGATGATTGTTCAGCCGGAGCGCTACGTACAGGCCTTTAAAGATGCCGGAGCAGCCATACTTACGGTGCATTACGAAGCCTCCACTCACCTCCACCGAACGGTACAGGAGATCCGGAACGCCGGTATGAAAGCCGGTGTCGCAATCAATCCGCATACCAGCGTTTCTGTCCTGGAAGATATCATTACCGATCTTGATCTGGTCTGTGTGATGAGTGTGAATCCCGGATTCGGCGGACAGAAGTTCATTCCGGGTACCTACGCCAAAGTGGAAGCGCTGAACAATCTGATTGCCCGTAAGAATGCCACTGCCAAAATCGAAATCGACGGAGGTGTAGATCTTGAAAACGCCGGCGCGTTGGTTAAAGCCGGTGCCGATGTACTGGTAGCCGGAAATACGGTTTTCTCTTCGGTAGATCCCTCCGCCACTATTTCCCGATTGCGCAGTGCGCGTTAACCGGATAATTACCGTTTATTCATTGGATTAAAAAAAGTAGACAGGCGCTTACTTGCCGTCCAGATAATCCTGCAAGTATTCAAAGCGGGTCGTTAATTTACCATTGCTAATGATGGTAGCTCTTTCAATCAGTCCATCTTTGTCTTCCTCGCACAACGACGGAAGCACACGTTCTATCAGGTGTTTTCCGAATCCGTCTGATGCATCGCGTGGTAATTCACACGGCAGGTTATCGATGGACATTACGGTGATTGCTTCTTTGGCAAACGGCTCTATCTCCCGCCCGGTCATCGGATCATAGCCGAGGAATTTATTATCAATAGTCGTAGCGCGGGTGGTTGAAGGAACACTTCCGTTCATGTCACAGGTGACGTCGGCAATAACGCTGATCCGGAAATCCGGATCCTGCATTCGATCGAGGGAAAAAAGAATCTCCGCACGCGGATCCCAGTAAGTACAATGAATGAGTAAGTCGGTGACCGATGCAAAACTGCCGGCATCCGAAAAGGTGCAGTGGAACTTTTCGGGATGCTGATGAAACTCTCCGGAGGAATAGGGAGAACCATCTTTGGCCACGTAATAGTCGCCGGAATGCAATTGAACATACACCGGTTCGCGGAAGGTATAATTCAAAAATTCATACGGTGTTACTTTCCGGATATTCATCGCCCCTAACGTTTCGCAGGCACCGTTGGCGACACGACCGCTGCCGGTCACCACGACTTTACTATTCGGTAAATGGGCTTTTTGTAATTCAGCAAACAGTTCCTTTTTATCGTGACAAGTATGCGCCGGCTTCAGCGTAAAAAGATTGTATTTTAGTCCGTAGCCCATTACGCCGTTATAAGCGCCGACAATACCAGCGTATCGTCCGAAGCCAATGATGCGATTTCCCTGCCGGTCGACCAAACATTCATAGTCGACCATGCTGATTTTCTTTTCTGCCAACTGTTGTAACAGCGAACGATTGTACGGCTGCTTCTTGATGGTGTGGGAAAAGAATAAGTACGTTTTTCCGGCCAGCAAGTCGCTCTTGGGTACTTCTTTGATACCCAGGAGAATTTCACAGGAAGAAAGATCTTCCAGCAATTCAATGCCGGCTGCCGTATACTCCTCGTCTTTGAAAGCACGCCAGTCGCTGGGCTGCACCACCACTTCTACGTTGGGATAATTCTCCATTATTTGTCGGCACTGTTCCGGCGTGAATGGCACGCGGCGATCGCGGGGCATCTTTCCTTCCCGTACTATTCCCAATCTCAACTTTTGCTTCATTTTCGGCTTATTTTCACTGTATCCAATACTCGAAATAAAGGGGTAAGGTTTCACTCTTTGGTGTTTCAGGAGTACCTTTGCGGCAAGTACTACGAATGATGCGCATTGACCTTCTCACTGTTGTTCCCGGATTATTGGAGAGCCCTTTCGCCCACTCCATTGTTCAGCGTGCCATCAAAAAAGGGCTGGTAGATATTCACGTTCATAACATCCGTGATTACACGAGCGACAAACACCGTACGGTCGACGACTATCCGTACGGCGGAGGTGCCGGCATGGTTATGATGGTGGAGCCGGTGGTGAA
>CAINVI010000348.1 GCA_903854075.1 Candidatus Pollutiaquabacter sp.
TAATCGTATTCAATGGCGTATCCCGGACGGAACATTTTAACGTTCTCCATACCCGGAATACTTCGCAGGGCTTTGTATTGAACCTCTTCAGGAAGCGATGTGCTGAAACCGTTGACATAAATCTCCACGGTATTCCATCCTTCCGGCTCTACAAAAAGCTGGTGACGATCCTTATCCGCAAATCGGTTAATCTTGTCTTCAATAGAAGGACAGTATCGCGGACCCAGTCCTTGGATTCTGCCCGTAAACATAGGTGACTTCTCGAAACCTTCTTTAAGGATCTCGTGCACTTCATCGTTCGTATAGGTAATCCAGCAACTGCGTTGTTCTTTTGGTAGCGATACATCCATGAATGAAAAACGCCCGGGGATATCATCGCCCAGCTGCTCTTCCATCTTGGTATAATCGAGCGAGCGACCGTCGAGTCGGGGAGGGGTTCCCGTTTTCATACGACCACTTGTAAATCCTAACGAAACGAGTTGTTCGGTAATTCCAGTGGCCGCCTTTTCGCCGGCACGACCGCCGCCGAATTGTTTTTCGCCAATGTGAATGATGCCGTTCAGGAACGTTCCGTTGGTGAGCACTACAGCCTTGCAGGAAAACTCAGTTCCCATGCCGGTGCGTACGCCAACAACCTTATTATCATTGATAATCAATGAGTTAACCATGTCCTGCCAGAAATCCACGTTCGGAGTTTGTTCCAGCATTTGCCGCCATTCCGCAGCGAATAACATACGGTCGTTTTGGGTACGCGGACTCCACATCGCCGGACCTTTGGATCGGTTCAGCATGCGAAACTGTATCATCGAACGGTCGGAAACGATTCCGGAATAGCCGCCCAAAGCATCTATTTCCCTGACAATCTGACCTTTAGCTATTCCACCCATCGCCGGATTGCACGACATTTGGGCGATGGTCTGCATATTCATCGTGATCAACAGCGTGCGCGAGCCCATATTAGCGGCTGCTGCAGCGGCTTCACAACCGGCATGGCCGGCACCGACAACGATGATATCGTAATGATTATTCACAGGAGTACAAAGGTAGATAATAAAGAGTCGTGAGTAAAGCAAACGCTGTTTAGGCACTTCGGCACTTCGGCTAGCTCAGTGCGAGCTAGCTCAACATAAAACAGCGCAAGTCGGCGGAACATAAAGGATAGCCACGAAATGGATACGTAGCACTAAAAATTAATATGCGTTACTATTATCTGTCAACGTTTCCTTCATACATTTGTCCACCCAATTTACAACTTTGAGTTCTTCATCGCTGAATAAGGTCACCCTCGGTGGCCTGTTGGTTACGCTGGGAATCATCTTCGGCGATATCGGTACGTCTCCTTTATATGTATTGAAGGCGATTGTCGGTAAAGAAGCCATCAACCCCGACACTGTACTCGGTGGTATCTCGTGTATCTTCTGGACACTTACGTTGCAGACAACATTAAAGTATGTTGTACTGACACTGCGCGCGGATAACAAAGGTGAAGGAGGAATTTTTTCCCTCTACACACTCGTGCGTCGCATGAAAGTGAAGTGGCTGGTATTTCCGACCATTATTGGTGGCGCTGCATTACTCGCCGATGGTGTAATCACGCCATCTATTTCTGTCTCCTCCGCTATTGAAGGATTACGCTATTTCGATCCGAACATTGAAACGGTTCCGATTGTCATCGCAATCATCACCATGCTTTTTCTTATTCAGCAGTTTGGTACCAAATTCGTCGGACGATTTTTTGGTCCCATCATGTTGACGTGGTTTATCACGATCGGAACACTGGGCGTCATCTCTATTCTTACGGCGCCGCATGTGTTGAAGGCGGTAAATCCGTATTACGCCTACAAGTTACTTGTGGAACATCCCCAGGGATTTTGGTTGATGGGTGCAGTATTCTTGTGTACTACCGGAGCAGAAGGCTTGTATTCCGACATGGGACACTGCGGGCGCAGTAACATTCGTACCAGCTGGGGATTTGTAAAACTATCGTTACTCCTGAATTACTTCGGACAAGGCGCGTGGCTGATGTCCATCGAAGGAGAACAGCTTACCGATCGTAATCCGTTTTATTCCATGATGCCGGACTCGTTTCGCTGGATAGGCATCATCATTGCTACGGGCGCCACCGTGGTTGCCAGTCAGGCATTGATCAGTGCATCCTTTACGCTCATCAACGAAGCGATTCGACTCAACTTCTGGCCGCGTGTGCGCATCAAGTATCCAACCGACATGAAGGGTCAGATTTATATTCCCTCAATCAACTGGATGTTGTATGCCGGCTGTGTGGCGGTAGTATTATTTTTCAAAGACTCGTCGCGCATGGAGGCGGCCTACGGACTCACGATCAATATCGATATGATCATGACATCTACGTTGCTGGTCTTTTATCTGCAGCTGCGCCGGTATCCTTGGGCCGTCATTGCATTGTTTATCGTTACATATGCCACCATTGAGTTTTCTTTCCTGGTGGCCAACCTCAGCAAATTTGTTCACGGCGGCTATGTCAGCATGATCATCAGTCTGGCAATGATTTATGTGATGTGGGCGTGGTACAAAGCGCGGAAGATCCGGAACCGTTTCGTGGAGTTTGTAAAACTGAAAGAATACATTCCGCTGCTGCGTGACCTGAGTCACGATTTCTCTATCCCGAAATATGCCACACACCTCGTTTATCTGACTTCAGCGAACATGAAGGAAGAAGTGGAGGCGAAGGTGATTTACTCCATTCTGCAAAAGCAGCCCAAGCGGGCAGACATGTACTGGTTTGTACACGTGGATGTAATGGACGAACCATACACGATGGATTATCAAGTAACGACGCTGTTAAAAGGAAACATTATCCGGATCGATTTCCGATTGGGTTTCCGTATCGCGCCGCGCATCAACCTGATGTTCCGCAAGGTGGTCGAGGATATGGTACGCAATTTCGAGGTGGATATTACCTCACGTTACGAATCGCTGGGACGAAAAAATTTGATCGGGGATTTCCGTTTTGTGGTGATGGAAAAGTTCCTTTCCTACGAGAACGAATTACCGTTCTATGAAAAGATTATTCTTGATACGTACTTCCTGTTTAAGCGCATGTCGCTATCGGAGGAACGCGCTTTTGGACTCGACACCAGTTCGGTGACCATTGAAAAAGTACCGCTGATCATCAATCCGGTCGGCGAGATCAATCTTAAACGGATCCGCTGATCCATTGTCCGGAAGGACAACCGGCTGGCGGATCACTATAACAGACACATCATGTCCGCTAAAACCAAAACTCCGAAAGAATCACTGGCCGTCATCACCGAGATGGTGCTGCCGAACGACACCAACACACTGGGCAACCTGATGGGAGGCCGCTTGTTGCATTGGATGGACATAGCATCGGCCATCGCGGCTCACCGTCATTGCGGTCGTGTCGTTGTGACGGCTTCCGTCAACAATGTATCGTTCAATCAGCCCATCCGTCTCGGAGAAATTGTGACGATGGAGGCAAAAGTTTCACGTGCTTTCACCTCCTCGATGGAAGTATTCATTGATGTCTGGGTCGAGAACAACACGACGGGCGAAAAGAAGAAATGCAACGAAGCCATCTACACATTTGTGGCGGTGGATCAGATGGGCAACCCGATCAACGTGCCCGGCCTGGTGCCGGAAACGGAGGACGAAAAAAAGCGCTACGACGGTGCATTGCGTCGTCGCCAGCTGTCGTTGATACTCGGCGGAAAGATGAAGCCGGAGGACGCCACCGAGCTGAAGGCGTTGTTTCAGTAATAGGTTACCGATAAGGTGAAAAAGAAAGCGTTAAATCTTTCGGTGTTACTAGCGTCATTCCTGGCCTATATGGAGTGGGGTGGAGGTCATCAGGTTTTTTTGTTTCAGGCGGAGGCGGAAGTTTTTAGTAAACTATTTTCCGACCCGGCATCCGTTATTCATCCGTTTATACTGATACCACTTTTTGGACAATTGTCGCTGTTCATCAGTCTGTTTCAGAAAACACCCGGAAAAACACTCACTTATTTTGGGATCGTCGGACTTGGTATTTTAGTGCTGTTTCTCTTTTCCATCGGGCTACTGAGCGGGAATATGAAGATCGTGTTATCGACACTTCCGTTTATTGTCGTTTCTACGGTGGCGGTGGTGGAGTATCGGCGGTGAATTTCTGTAAAACCACATTTTCCATTTAGTATCACGAGGAAACGAATTCATGAAACAAAACAACGCCGCCCAAAACTATTTCGATGAAGGTTGCGGTCGTTGTGCGTTTCATGCAACGCCTCAATGCAAAGTAAACACCTGGAAAAAGGAGTTGGCGTTGCTTCGGAAAATTGCGCAGGAGAGTGGCCTGCTGGAATTGGTAAAATGGGGAGCGGCTTGTTATACCTTCGAGCAGCGCAATGTAATTATGCTCGGCGCCTTCAAGCAGTATTGTGTGATGAGTTTTTTCAAAGGCGCACTGCTCAAAGATCCTGACAACCTGTTGCAAAAAGCCGGCGAGCAATCACAGGCCACGCGTGTGGCACGGTTTACTAACGTGAAGGATATTCAACGTACCGCTTCTATTTTAAAAAGCTACTTGCAGGAAGCCATCGATTTGGAAAAGTCTAACGCCAAGGTGGTCTTAAAGAAAATTGAGGAGTATGAAATACCCGCGGAGCTGCAAACGGCATTTGCTACATCGCCGACATTGAAAGCAGCGTTTGATTCACTGACGCCGGGTCGTCGCCGCGGTTATTTGTTACACTTTTCTCAAGCTAAAAAGTCGGAGACGCGCAGTGAGCGAATAAAAAAATGTACTCCGCAGATACTGCAAGGGAAAGGTTTACAGGATTGATCATTCGAAAATAGTATAGTTAGTGTAACTCCGTGCTGTAAAAAAAGTCACCATGAAAAAACTGCTGCTGCTACTTTATGTACTTCCTTTTTTTAGCTACGCCCAGTCAACTTGTCGTGAAGTGGTTGGTTATTACGCCGGCTGGCAATGGTACGACCGTAACCGATTGATGAATCCGCAGTCGGTGCCGTATCAGAAATATTCCATCCTCACGTATTCCTTTATGCAGCCGCAATCCAACGGCACGATTGCCATTTCTGATCCGTGGGGCGACAAAAATCAATTGCTGGGTCCGATCAACTGGGCGGTAGCTCCCGCAGGATACGATACGCAATTCGATTTTGGTAATGCCGCCTATCATTTATCCAATCAAAAGCTAAGTGATTACGCGCATGCAGCGAATTGCAAATTACTCGTTTCTGTCGGCGGCTGGACGTACTCTGCCAACTTTCCGGGCATAGCAGCCGATCCGGCGATTCGTGCTGCGTTTGCACACGATTGTAACACCATGGTACAGTTGTATGGTCTGGATGGCATCGATATCGATTGGGAGTATCCATCAACGGTATCGGAAAAACAAAACTATACCTTGCTTTTGCAGCAGGTTCGTGATTCGCTCGACGCTATAGAGTCGGTAGTGGGTCGACCCTTGTTGTTATCGATTGCCGCCGGCGCATCGTCGTCTCACATGCAGTACGTCGACTGGAATAACGTTGTACCGCTGTTGGATATGATCAACCTGATGAGCTATGATTTTTATGGAACATGGAGTCCGACCACCAATCACAATGCGCCGTTATATCCGGTGTCGAGCGGCGCTCAGTCCGGATTCAGTTGTTCGGAAGCGGTTACCAATTTATTGAGTTACGGTGTTCCGACTGATCGTATTAACATGGGTGTTGCCTGGTACGGTCGGTCGCATCTTACCAATGGTGCACCGGGATTACACGTTTCGGGAACGGGACAATCCGACATGATTCATTTTTCAGCGGACGATGGAACACCGTTGTATTACAATGTGCTGAACGCGTTGAATCAGTTCGACTATCATTGGGATTCGGTCGCGCAGGTTCCTTACCTGACCGGCATAACGACCAATTCATTTGTCTCCTTTGATAACGAAGCATCGATTGAATTGAAGGCACAATATATCAATGCACAGCAGCTGCGCGGCGCGATTATCTGGGAGATTTCAGGGGATTATATTGAAAGCACGACAAACCCCGGGACTATTGCGGCTACTCCATTAATTGATCAACTCAACACCACGTTTTGCAACGGAAGCACCGGTCTGAACCATCCGAAGGAGATTTCCGTTCACGTATCACCGCAACCTGCTCAGGATTTTGTGACGATCATTTTTGA
>CAINVI010000349.1 GCA_903854075.1 Candidatus Pollutiaquabacter sp.
ACTTGGTATTTACGGCGGGTTGATTCGAATCAATCCACGTGGCGAGGGTCATCAAAATATCGTTCAAGGTGGCACCGCGGATTTCCACGCCACGCGTTAGCTCGTACTGCCCGAATCCAATGTTCTTTGACTTCACCGCTGCAGGGTCGATTCCACGGTCTTTTAAGCGATTTGTCTGCTTTGCCTTTATAAGACCCTCGATCTGCTCAAGAGACTTGGAAACGGTCTGATTCAGCGGTACCGCAAGGTGCATGACGTCTGGGTGGGGGGTAACGGCGCTTACCTCCTGCACCAGCGTCTCGCCGAAGAGGTGCTGATGGTCTTTCCACCACGCATCGAACTTCACCGTGCGAACATCGCCCCAAGGTGCGTAGAACTCGGCTGATTCCTTCAGGTTGGGTCTAAAATCGAGGTTAACGCCTTTGCTTGCGCTTACCACGGGTGCTCGGTGGCAGAGCTTGTAGAACTCGAACCAGAGGCGGAGGTGCTGGCGGCGGGATTTGATGATTGGGGCGCTCATTTGCTCGATAACACCGCATTAAGTATACTTGCCTTCAACGACATTTTGCCCGATTATTTCTCTAGGTCGAAGGGCGATTTAACTCCTCAAAGCTTTCAGTTTTATGGCAAACCACACCGTCAAGATCACGATACCCGTCAGGAAAATCGGATACGCGGACGTCGAGTTCGTTTCATCATACATCTGAAACTAACTACTTCTTAAAGTGCCGTCGAAATACAAAGAAGAATCATGGTACGATTGGTACGGGAAGAATGTTGAGGGAATTGTTGCTGAAATACATGCATGGGGGCTCGAGATAAATATTCCTTCTCTGCCCGTATCGACAAGGGGACATCTGCACATTTCCGAAGCAACTGAAGGACAGGTCGAAAATCTCGCAACCCTATTTGCCATCGGGCAGATTTTAATAGTTAAGATTCGTCTTTTAAGGAAAGATAGAACTGGGTGGGAGGTCAGTCTTAAAGCCACGTTTATTGAGGCTCGGTGGGCTGCTGAGTTTCCAGATTCGTCTGGAGCTATTGGTTGTGTGGAGCGAGTCGGAGAGTTTGGTGCCCTAGTAAGACTCAAATGCGGGCTTGTTGGGCGCGTTTCAGCATATAACTTAAGTTTAATTCCGCAGAGTCATCAGCTTGAGGTCGGAGCTACGATTGTAGTTAAAATGGGAAAATGGGATTTTGAAAGTAATTGTCCTTTACTGCATCCAGTGTTAACAGTGGAGGTGCCGGGTATCATCGATGCAGTCAACGTAAGCGTACATATTAAAGGTAACAAAAAGAGAAATGTTGGATATTCTAAAACCACTGCACGGGTTAGTACAGAATCGTATGGTACAGTTGAATGCGACGTTTCCCGTCTGATTAAAATTCAGGAACGTTTTCGTATCGGGAGTAATGTGATGGTTTCAATTCAGCTAGCGGGTTGGCTAAGTTGGGATCGCCACGGAAAAATCATTTTGGCTGAATCAGATAAAATTCAATACGGTCAAGTGCCAGAAGTCGGCTCTGTGATTGAAGTGCTCGTAGTTAGAGTCGTGGATTACGGCGCATTTTGTAAAGTTGCAGATAACTTAGCGGGCTTAATTCATCACAAATCAGTCATCTATGACAAAACACCTGAATTAGGAAGATACATTCGTCCGGGGGATTTAATTTCCGTGCGGGTTTTATCTACTCCCCCCGATCGACCGGGACCTTCTCTCGACTTTGTAACTATGGTAAAGCCCTACACTCATGAAGGGCAAGATGCGGACAGTTGCAGAAGCCTATTTAACCTCGCGCAGGAAAAGCGTAAACGGGTATCGGGCGGATTTAAAAGAGCTGGCGGATTTCGCGCTGAAGTTCTCGATGCCTTTGACCATACTTGTACTCTTTGCGGAATGAGCCAACTGATTTCCGAAGAGATATCCTTAGCTGAGGCTGCTCACATAGTTCCGCATTCACGACGTGGCGCAGACATTATTGAAAATGCTATCTGTTTATGTCCGGTATGTCATTGGGCATTTGATAAAGGCTTGGTTGGGATTAATCAGGACAAGGTAATCGTTGTTAGCAAAATGATTGCGAATGAGTCAGATGTCTCCACCAGTCTCCGTAAATTAGATGGCAGACGGGTGGTATTACCTGAATCACATAAAGTTTCCTATACGGCACTTAACTGGCATATGCGAAACATATTCTGGGATCTCAGTTAGCCGAGGCACCTTGAAAAATG
This sequence comes from Candidatus Pollutiaquabacter sp., assembly GCA_903854075.1. Taxonomy (GTDB): domain Bacteria; phylum Bacteroidota; class Bacteroidia; order AKYH767-A; family 2013-40CM-41-45; genus Pollutiaquabacter. The sequence continues at coordinate 2,234 of CAINVI010000349.1, forward strand.
AGCGAAACACCTGATCCAAAACCAATCCATGCTGAAACAGCTCCTGTTTCTGATTCTGATATGTTTTCCTGTCCGTAATCTTCTATGTCATTTATAAAGTCATTTTTTTCCGCTCCAATAGAACAATATCCAGAAGATCCCAAGGAATGCTTAGCTCTATTTAAGGTGGGCAACATTGGAGAGGGTAGGCGAAGCCCAAGGCAGTACAATCTCATTAAGCGCGCAATGACAGCCGGCGTTAGGGAAGCAAAGGGGCTTTTTTTAGAAGCATTCGTATGGGAGATTAACAATGCGGAGATCTTAAACGAGGTAAAACAGCTTATAAATCACGCTATTGAAGAAGATGATCACGAGATAAAGCTTTTGTATGCCCGATTTTTAAAAGAAGGATACGGTTCAATACAAAAAAACACCAAGGAAGCGTGGTTGCTTTACACAGAGCTAGCCACGAAAGGATCTACTTCCGCCTCATACGAATTAGGTGTAAAATATTTGCGAAATGGTAAGTGGGAGGAAGCAATTTCTTGGTTAAAGCGAGCCGACTTAGGTAAATATAATGTCAACCAAGCGCTAGGAGATGCCTACATGGGAGACATGGGGCTTGCCCCACGGGCGGAGCAAGAGACTTGCGATTATTATACAACTGGACTTATTGGTTTCTCCGATCAGATAAAAGATAAGCCAATCGCTGATCGAGTCCGAACAGCGCTACAATATTATCGTAATGCCATTAATTTTTACCCGCCATTTATTGCGGAACCAAACGTAGAGGCTCTGTACGCCGCATCTAATTGTATACGAATACTAGGATTTGGCAATCAGGGTTTGTTATATGAGTGCATCAACAATCTCATTCGAGCCTCTGAATGCAAAGATTTTCAATCTGCCTTCGATCTTGCCTGCATCTATAGTGAGGATACATTGGTTCCCAAAGACCTAAATATCGCCAAAAAATATGCCCAACTTGCTGCAGGTATTCATAAAAAAATTGGGCTTTCTATCTTTGATCTTGATCCTACTGGCGCAAAAGAGGCGCGCAGGGTTATCTCAATGCGATATATTAATAAAATCTTGCAGTCTTAAGGTGTAGTGTGGCGCGGATTGCACCCCGGCTTCAGCTCAAGCGCCGTCGTGAAGCAATCTACTATCTTCCTTGCTTTGGGTCGGCGGCGGTCGGGATCACGATCAAGGGCACGCTTCTACCGCCGTTTAGCAGCGATCTAAGCGAAAACGGGAGCTTGGATTGGTTATCCCCGTGCCAGTGGCTCAAAAACGCTTAGATTCGATTGAACTTTTGGCTATTACTGCGACTGGCAACTTTGGACCGACGATGCTGGAGCCTGAGTGATATTGCCGCAATGAACGAGGATGCGCCCGCTCAACGCTTGCTAGTGGCGAGCTGGCGAGCGTAGGTTTGGAATATGAAAACACTGCGCCGACTGCTTGTGCTCCTGTCGTTGGCTGGGTTATTGTGCTCGTGTGCAGCGAAGAGTGAGGAGGCAGAAATTCAGGATTTCGTGAAGGGTGACTGGCTAATGGTAATTGGGGCTGGTTCGTCACATGCAGTCAGGATTGACGGCAGTGCGGTTGTTGATCGGAAGTCGTCTCTTGTTTTGTTGCGCCTCAACTGGAAGACGGGCGGCATTGTTGAGTACACAATACTTTTTACGACACCTCAGAGAACGTTTCAGGCTAAAGTTGCTGCAAAAACAGATGGGAGCGCAATGTGGTTTACCAACTCTTCTACTGGGGAGACGTTGATCTCGTTTAACAGGACAAAGTAAATTCGGGTGGCTGTAGTGCCGCCGCCGCACTTAATTTGACCAAAGCGGAAGACCTCACCACCAACCGAAACTCGTCGAGAAACGAAACCGAAAAGAGTAAAGAAAATCCACCGCTTTTATATGGCTGAATTTAATTCCAAGACCGGACGGATCACCTTAACGAAAGCTCACGTAGCTACCGACCAAGGTGCGCGCCTTGTCGATCTTCTCCTAGAAATTGGTATCGATGGCGAACTAACCGACTCTGAACTACTGCGTCTTTCCGACTGGCTAAAATCTGCTCCTTCAGAAATTCCAGCTATTAGGCATCTCCGCGAAATTCTCGATGACGCCCTACAAGACGGCGTGCTAAGCAAAGATGAAAAGGAATTACTGCATAAACAAATTGAGCGTACCCTGCCTAGCACCGAGCGAGAAAGACTCGCGATCGCTCGTAAGAATTTGGCTGCATTAGCCAAAGAGCGGGATGATGCGGCAAAAGAAGCTGCAGCGGAAGAGAAACTCAAAGCTAAGGAGAAAGAAGCCGCCGCCAGAGCCTTGGAGCGAATTAAATGGGAAGAGGAAAAAAATCGCCCAACGGAACCTCAGCTAAATTATATACGAAGACTTGGCGGTAAATTAAAAGAAAAAGGCACTAGGCTTGATGCCTCGCTCTTAATTGAAGAGTTATTGAAAACCAATAGAACTATCACGCCGAGACAGTGGATGATTTTAAGGTTTTGGGACAAAACTCCAGATGCAAATTGGGGTAAACCGGAAGTCAGCCAGTGGATGGATGATTTTTACTCTGAGGATGAGGATCACCAGTTAGCATGGGAACTATTCAAAGAGGAGAACGGAGAAACTGGAATCTCGAAAGATCCGGAACTAGTCACACTTGGATGTGGATCTGAATACCTAAAAAAAATCAAAGATAAACGGAATAGCGGCAAGAATGGACCGAACTTTTTGGGCTTTTTTATTCTAGGCTTAATTGGTTTGGGAATATGGATTTTTCTTCGGAGCATTATAAAATAACAGAAGGTACTTTGTTGTCTAAACCTGCAAAAAACGAGCTACTAAAATTCGCTAAACATTAAACGCACGTCGGCTGATGGGGGTAAGGTATGAACACTACGAATATTTCTTTAACAAAATGAGAACATTATGCTTAATGATTGCATGCTTGTTGCTATTTTCCGAAGCAAAATGCTATGCACGAATGGGCGAAACACTTGAACAATGTGAAAGGCGATACGGAAAAAGAATTAAAGATAAATTTGAACTGACGCGGTATCAACTTTGGGTATTAAACTCGATACCCCACCTTGAGATGAGACATATCGGAAGGGACGGGGCGCTTAATGTTGATGATGAGACCTATTATTTTTTTCGATTAGACGAATTTGTAATTTGTGTAAAATTTGGGGGTAATAAAGTAGATGAAATTCGTTTTGCGAAATTGTCTAAATTTTCTGGAGATGGGGTTGAGGAAATCTCAATAAAGGAAATAGATGTGATTGTTGCTGCGAATAAAGTAGATGTAAAATTCAACAGTTTTTATTCGATCTTTAAGGTGCTTATAATTCGCACGGAGGAATATCAAATGAAGCTAAATAAGAAAACGGCGGATGCAAAAAAAGCACTGGAAGATCAAAAAAATGAGGTATTAAAAAAGTTCTGATGACTTGAATCAACAAATCCTTATGCTAAGCCACACCGTCAAGGTCACGATACCCGTCAGGTATTGCAGCCAATGAAAGCAATTATACGGAGACTTCTCATCGTTGCATGGATTTCTGTCGGCTTGGGAACGACGGCGGTTATTTTATATGATACTGCGAAGATTTTTGGGCTGTTAGGACTTCGATTTAATCCAGCCCATATGGAAGTTACCGCCTTATTCTACTTCTTTGTTGCTGCAGCCTGGGCACTGCTTTGGGTGCTGCAGTTCGTTCTAACGGGTATTGTGAATCCCCGGAAACTTTTTGCTAACCCCGACGGTAAGCGGGATCACGACTGAATTTCATGTTTAATATCTGAGGTAAATTGGAATAGATTCTAAGTAGTCTTTTGCTAAACTGCTGAAAGATTTTCTGCTCAATAGTGACATAAACCAGTAGTTTCCATCAGTCATCCCGGTCTTTTCTATTTTTCCGATCTGGTTAAGGCGCTGTAGATTCCTGATTGTTTCATTCTGTGCTTCTATCGCCTCGGATACCTTTTCGTCAATTTCCAGCAGTTCTCGAATCAATCTGTACGGGTAATTCCTATATTCGTAATCATCCACTGTTTTTTCATCGGGTCGCAAACTTTTCTTATATTGAGAAATACGGCGAAAATCACTTTCTGGAGTGTGATTACTTTGGAATTTCTCGAGTACGATTATTGCCTCTTGATGCTTCTTCTTCAATTCCAAGATGTGATAATCTGCGTCGTTCCAGAGTTCATCATCAAATAACTTCCTTCTTTCTGCTTCTGGCATATCTTGATCTGGGTTCGCGATTGTTTTATTCCTTACGTATTCAATTCTTTTCTCTTTGGACGAATTGATTTCAGGCAAATTTCCGTCTGCTTTATAGAAGAATTGTAGTATTCTTCCGGTAAATGCGTAAGCGCTCTTTATGCTTTCATCTCCGACGTACTCTTTGAGCTGCTGTGTCTGCGGATTATTTTCTGGTTTGGCGGTCAGGTTCTTCTGATCTTCCGCCAAGAGACTTGATGCCGACAAAGCGACTAAAAGAGCAACTGAACTGAGACTGCGGCGTAGTTTCATGATGGTAGCTCTTACTTCTGGGTAATACCGGTTGCAACAAACTTTAGGTACTTCGTCGGGACCATCGCCTACGCTTCACTCAGGCGGAGTCCATGGTGGGTCTGGAGCCAGCCTATCGGGCTTTGGTTCACGAAAAGCGGACAGCTAGGTCGCCTTTTGCTCATTTTCGGCGACCAATTCTGACTGTTACTGGTCGGCGGCGGTCGGGATCACGACTGAATTTCAAACCGTTAACATTTCATTGCTACCGCATTTTAACCTCGGTGCGACGACGCCGCACCACGCCAATTTCCTTGGATTCGGTCGCTGCTGCGGGCACGGTCCAATTGTGGACTCTAATGACCAGATTCATGAAAATGCGCGGTTAGGTGATTCTAGAGCACAGTTGCTTCTTGGCGGGATGTACGACAGCGGCATCGGGCTGCCGAAGGACTCCGTTGAAGCGATGAAGTGGTATCGCCTCGCGGCGGATCAAGGTGACGCTACCGCGCAGTTCGCGCTCGGATTGTGCTACAAGCACGGTAGCGGTGCGACGAGGAACTACAACGAAGCCTTGGAATGGTTTCGGCTTGCAGCAGACCAAGGTGATACTGAAGCGCAAAAGACCCTCGGGTGGATGTACCGCACCGGTGACGGCGTGCCAAAGGACTATGCTGAAGCGATAAAGTGGTACCGGCGAGCTGCGGATCAAGGTAACACGAGCGCACATCAATTATGGAAGGTATGGTAGATTTTTCCTCATTCGCATCAAACTCTAGTACCGCGCTTGAAGTTCAATGGTTTCGTACAATGGAGCAAATTATGACCTTGAGAGATGCTATTGCAGGCTGTCGCTGTGACTCGGATCGTTAAACTAAGATATGAAAATTAGTAATTCTGAGACTGATTTTAAGCATTTGGTTTCTAGGTTAAAAGCCATTGCGATACGGAAATCGGATGGAAAGTCACAAGAGGAGCGGCAACGTTACTTGTTAAATTTGCTAGCGGTTTTCAAAGATTTGTGGAGTGGTCAAAAATTGCATTCATCGCGTCATTATAATCGCGATTGGACCTTTGGCTATTACTGCGACTGGCAACTTTGGACCGACGATGCGGGAGGTAGCATGGCGGTCCTGTCGTTTGACACTCAGTACCGTTCTGGAGTCGTTGAATTGGATCTTACTCGAGGTGATTTCGAATTTATTAGACTCACCGAGGCGTCCGAAGAAGCAATTATAAGAGTAGTTTCAGGCTATTTTAATAATCCGTAACAAATTCCATGTTTTGCCAACCCGCCGCAATGACGGTTGCCGTAGTGAAGCGCGAACAAGAACGAATCGACCACGACATCGGTAGTTTATTTTTTGTCGATGGGGCTGAACATCGAAGCATGGCGTCTTGCGGGAGCAATCGGTCTCGTTAGTGGTGTATCGGCTGGTGGTAAATTATCCATCCGGCTATTATACACCAGGCTGGCAGTAGCTCGCTGCTCGACCGACCGACATATCCAGATCGTATTTTTAATGTGGCTCGAACTGCGTTCTCAAAGTTGGCAAAATAAAATTAAATGCGGATAAGGTCCGAATTTAACTTCGAATCTACTGCACTAACATTATTAAATTTCACTTACATATTTCTTGACCGCATTTCTCAAGAGCTATGTGTGGGATTGTAGAAAAGCGCTTCAGCGCGAGCACAAAATTTTTGGGTGTTGTGCCTCCCATAACAGGAATAGACCAATCAAAAAACAAATTATCTTTATCATTATCAATGTATGCGCGAACTATAGTGAGTTCTTCATTGATTTTATTAACCGCCCTAAGAAGAACAAGTTCATCTAATCCGTCTTTAAGCGTGAAAAGAGAGCAGAGGTGAATGCGGTCCTTTTTTTCGCCTTCTGGGCTAACAAGTACTTTAATTGTTTCGTTGGCAACAAGCCAACCGTTAGAATTAAAGGTATTGTCGATCATTGCCGAATCCAATATCAGCTTAAGCAAATCTTTCGTTAAATTCTCAGGAGTGATTAGCGCTGGTATCATAATATTTACGGTACTTAAGTTTCTGCACAAAGTAGATAAAGGCTCAAGCGCTTAATTTGTTACAAGAGCTGCAGAAAAAATGGTGCTTCAAATTTCCGATAAATAAGCGCAGGAACCCTTGGCTGAACGCAGTTTTAGCTATTGTTCACTAAGCCCTGAAGTTGGCTCCTCTCACCACGTCTTCTGAGTATTTCTGAGGGTCTGCTCGAACTTTATCCATTAATGGAGGATACTGTCTCCAAGCTAACGCAGCTTCGATTTCGCCTTGGATAATTTCTTCGGGAATTCTAGCTATGTTATCATGCCCTAGCGGAAATTTCCAAATGATTACGTTTTGGATATCTTGCGGTGCATCTTTTGCAAAACGCCACCAATTTTTAAACATATCACTCACTACAATATGATCTATCCCGTCGCGTATTTTTGACTCGTCCCTGAAGTCGCGCATACAATCTTCATTTCCGATGAATGCCCTTACTATAGAGGTCGCCTCACTTACGTTGAGTCTTTGATCGCTCAGTCTATCTTTGATTTCGTCTAGAAAATCGGACGAACCAAATTTGTTATACAAGGAAATCGCCAGTAGGCGCTCATCTAATGATACTACATCCAGTATTTGCGTGCAGTTTTTGGTGGATGCATGAATCGCAGCACGCACTAGTAAGCTAGGATCGACTGCACCAGTCGCGAGTTCTGCTTCGGTTACTTGAGGAAACGTGATCCAAGGAGAGTATCCAAGCATCCTGAGAAATTCGTTTTCGCTTTTACGAATAAGAGGCGCGACCGATGTAATTAATTCACTGCTCGATTTACTTAGTATTATTTCAATTTTCTCTGGGTCGGTCAGTGATTTCCAGTACGCTTGAAATATTTGAGGCTGACTTGTGTGGAACCGGCGAAGGAATTGCTGTGTAGCCGCCTTCGTTTCGGGCTTTTCTGGAGTGCTTGTCGCCATGCCTATGTTTAGCAATGAAGTAAGTATTTAATCAACAGGTAAGCGCCTGCTTATCCCTTGCCGGGTCTTCATCGGCTTGCTCGGTCATCCGGTCTGAAGCACGATTATGGTCACACTTGCGCCGCCTCTTAGTACGGTTTTAAGCGAATACTGGATTTTATGAAGGTTCTCCAGCGCCACTGGCTCTAATACGCTTAGATTCGCGGCTTCGGCGTCCTTTACGCGTTGGATCGCATTCTGCTTTGTAATTTTATTTATTTTCATGGGTAGTTTGGTTGGTTTTTTGGTTTAAGTAAGTCTGGATTAGGTTAATTAAAATATTGGTCATAAACACTTTATGGGACTTACAGTGGTATTGGAATTTACTTTTTAACTCTTTGGGGAGCTTGAAGTTCATCAGGATTAAGTGGGGGTGGTATTGGGTCATAAGAGGGTGGGTAATGGGTTACTGTTGGACTCAGTAAGGATTGATTCTGAAGTAATCAGTTGGATGTTAAGTAATTCTGGATCAATCAGATATGGGTATTTACTGGAGTTAACAGAGTATTATAAGTGCAACACTGGTAATGATTTAGATACAGCAAAGTATTAAACCGAACCTGCGTGAGGTTCCGTTGCAAAGGTCGAATTCAGAACAGGGGCAATTATGCCCTTCAGTCCCATTTGCGATTCAACCAATCAACGCCGTCTCCGGCGTTAAAGTTCTTCAAAATGTATTTATTCCAGCCGTTATTTACGGCGTGGTGCACGTGGACTCCTTTTTCAGAGTACCCGTAACGGGTTCTTAACCAGCAGGTTTTTATTAACTCCTCGAAAGAGAAGGCGTCCTCGATCGCGGCTAACACGGGGCGCTGTGACACGACCTCGGGGGTTTCTGGATGAGGTTTTTTGAGCAAAAGGTGATAATGCCAACGTCCGCTTGGCGATTTCTCAAGACGGGGTAAAACCGACAGCTTCATTCCAAAGCGCCGGAACCGTTTCCCGAACACACTGAAATTTAGGTAGTTGAGAAAATGGCGGAGATTTTCGTTGGCTCTGATTTCGTCCAGCGGGAAACCGTCAACGCTCTGTTTCATCGTGAGCGAAACGCCGAGGCAGCCTTCGGGGTCGTATTGCCGGAAGTACTGTTCGGGTTCGGTTGTTTGAGGGTTTCTAGGGAGTGCTGTCTTCACCCCTATATTTATCTAAAAACCCCCTCAAATATTTACCTTTCTAACAAATAGTTATAAACTCTTATCAATTAAATACTTATAGTTTAAAAAAGAATACGAAAAACCGGTCGAAAAAGGCGACTTTTAACTGTTATAGGAAACACAGACTGTTTCGGTGTAGTGGTTGCGCGTGGCGACGCCGAGACGACCGTCGCGGTAGCGGATGCGCTGGAGGAGCCGCATAAACCCGGTCCAGTCGCGCGAAAGCGCCATCGCGTAAACGTGCTCGGTGAAGACGAGGCAGTCGCTTTTGGTGAGGCAGTAGATCGGCTGCGGGTCGTAGGTCTCGAAGGGCAATTCACCGAGGAGATAGATGTCGTAGGGCTGGCCGATATTTTTGCGCGCGAGGTGGACGATGCGTTTCCGCAGGTCGGGCTCGGTGGCCTGGAGATGGCCAAGGTAGAAACCGGTTTCCGTTTCGTTGAACTGGTAAAGCG
>CAINVI010000350.1 GCA_903854075.1 Candidatus Pollutiaquabacter sp.
AAATTTTATAAACTTTCAAACCTTACCGCCGGAATTGCGTAGAATCAGGACCTAAAACCATCGTTTTTCTACTACCATGACGGATTCGAAGAGCAAGCACGAGCTTGTACAAGAAATGATTAATAAAGTGGCCGATATCACCATTAAATTGGGAATCGTACACCAAACCACAGAAGATGTATCGTTGGATGGCCGTCACATCACCATTAACGGTCAAAAACTACTTTATTTTGGATCGTGCGGTTACCTGGGACTTGAACATGACTCGCGGTTGAAGTTAGGCGCTATCCGTGCCATCCAGAAGTATGGTACTCAGTTCTCATCTTCCAGAGCTTATGTATCATCGTCTTTCTATGCGGAAGCAGAAGACTTGTTCGCTCAACTCTTCGGAAAGCCAGCCTTGCTGCTACAGTCCTTGACGGTTGGCCATATGACTGCCATACCTTTGCTGGTAGGAAATGAGGATGCGGTAATTCTGGATGCGCAAGTGCATGACAGTGTTCAAAATGCGGTAGCGTTGCTAAAGTCGCGTGACATTCACGTAGAGGTGGTGCGCCATAATCGTGTTGATATGCTGGAGTCGCGCATCAAGTCGTTGAAAGATCGTTACAAAAAGATCTGGTATATGGCGGATGGTGTCTATTCGATGAATGGCGACTTTGCGCCTGTGAAAGACCTTTACCGATTAGCTGATCAGTACGAACAGTTGCATTTATATATTGATGATATTCATGGAATGAGTTGGACAGGTCCTCATGGAGCCGGTTATGTACTCAGTCAAGGAAAATTCCATGACCGTCTGTATCTCACTACTGGTCTGACTAAAGCCTTTGGTACTGCCGGAGGATTGCTCGTTTTTCCGAATGATGCTTCGTTTCGTCAGGTAAAGAACAACGGTCGATCATTCATATTTTCAATACAGATGCCGCCTATGATTCTAGGGGCTACTATCGAGTCTGCCAAGATCCACCTGAGTGACGAGATATATGATATGCAGCATGAGCTGAAATCAAAAATTGACTTCTTCAATCTCAAAGCAAAAGAATTAGATCTACCGCTTATCCACGACAACCATTCTCCGATTCGATTTATCGGAGTAGGTAAGCCGGAAACCGGTTATAATATGGTTCGACGTATGATGAATATGGGATATTTCTTCAACCTGAGTGTGTTTCCCAGTGTGTCGTATAATAAGACAGGTTTACGAATACCGGTTAACCGGTTAAATGCCTACGAAGACATTGAACAATTGTTGACGGAAATTTCCCGGCAATTACCACAGGCGTTGGCAGACTCAAACACTAGTCTGGCTGAAATTCAAAAACACTTTAAAAGAGTGGCATAAAAAAAGGGGCGAAAGCCCCTTTTTTAGTTATAGTGTATCCTGATATTCAGGGTTGCTCACAGAGTTGCCAGAAGTTATTCAATATAGAAACGGCAGCAACGAATTTGTCGAACGAGATTGGTTTAACGATGTAGCCGGCAACATTGTATTCGTACGCTTCAATTTTATCTTTATCGCTGTTGGATGTAGTCATTACGAATACACTCAAATTATGAAGGTCTTTGTCTGAACGGATCTCCCGCAGGAATTCCAGTCCATTCATTTTGGGCATATTGATGTCCAATAGAATGATACGCGGAGTAGGAGATAGCTTTGTAACACCGTTAGTTCCCCGTAACATGTCCAACGCATCCAGTCCATCGTGGGCGATGTGAAGTGGATTTTGAATATTGCTTTTCTTGAAAGCGCGTGCGACGTTCATGCAATCTACCTCGTCATCATCGACAAGGAGAATTTGTACCAGATTACTCATATGGCGTTTTACACTGGAGCTGCGGTTTTTGTTACGGATTAGGTCCTAGTGGTTCTCCACAATAAAAAATTGCGTTTTTTTGAAATTTAAGGCCAATTAATGGTGCTTTCTTACAGTTCGGTATCCGATTAAGCCTTATAATGGTATGAAATGGCATAACGTATTTAACGAATGAGAAACTTGTGGCATCGCTTAACCCGTCAGGATTTTTACAACGGAATTCCCGCTGATCAAACGCTTATGCGTCATCAGTTTATTATTTTCCGAATTTTCGTACTGGCCTTAGTGGTGAGCAGTACGATTACAGCTACCAAACTTATTGGGCTTAATGCGTGGGGAAATGTGGTGGGAATTGGTTTGATCGCGCTG
>CAINVI010000351.1 GCA_903854075.1 Candidatus Pollutiaquabacter sp.
AACTGGTTTTTACTTTTTTAGCCAGTCGTGGAATACGAAAGGATGAGGAATTGGTACGATCAGCTGATCGTTTACGCTAACGTATGACGCGCATCTGTCTGCTCTCCGATACGCACGGATACGTGGACAATCGTATGCTGGAACTTGCTGCCCAAGCGGATGAAATTTGGCATGCAGGTGATTTTGGCAGCGATGTAGCGGAGCCGTTGTCAACGTTAAAAACATTTCGTGGTGTTTATGGCAACATTGATGGCGCAGCACTCCGGACGGTGTATCCTGAATTTCACTTTTTTACGGTCGAAGCTATTCGTGTCCTCATGATTCATATTGCCGGTCCATTTGGCAGCTATACTCCGCAAGTCAGATCATTGCTCTCGCAATTTCAACCTACTTTATTGGTTTGTGGACATTCTCACATCTTGAAAGTGCAACATGATTCCGGGAAAAATGTACTGTACATGAATCCGGGTGCCGCCGGAAAGCATGGATTTCATAAAGTCCGCACGATGTTACGCTTTTCGGTCAACGGAGATCGAATCGAGCACCTCGAAGCAATCGAGTTAGGTTTGCGAGGAGCGCTTCTGTAGTCAGATCGTTTCGATGGCCGATATGTTTATCCAGCCGATAGTTCCATTGGCGATGCGGATCTTTTTCCAATCACCAAGTTCGTCCAGCACATTGACTTTTGTCCCTTCGTGAAGAATCAAAAGGTCGTTTCCTTTTTCGTCAGGAGAGCTTTTCACGTAGGCACTGGCGGCCATAATCACAGCGAAGCGATTTTCGTACTCGTTTGATTTTCTTGATGTAGCGAGGAAATAAAAAATCAGCGTGCAGGCAACACCGAATAAAGAAATGCCGAAAGCCAGTTTTTTCAAGGTGATAGTTTTCGCAAGAAAGTAAATTAGTAGTGCTGCAAAAACTAGCCAAACACTGATGATCAGTAGAATACTCCAGGTTCGTTCGCTGAACAAGGAAATTGCGGCGTTTGCCCATCTCTTGTAAAATATTTCCGGCATCACATCGATTTTATCTACCGTTTTCAGCGCTGCGATACGAAGATTGAAGGCTATATCTTCATCAGCGGGAGATAATCGTTGCGCTCGCTCGTAATGTAGTATGGCCTTGGCGATTTGTCCGTCTTTGTAATATGCATTGCCGAGATTGAATTCAAGCGAAGCGGAAGTGCCACCGTTCGTAAGTGCCGAATTGTAGTGTTCGATAGCTTTTCCGTAATCTTTTTTCTGGTAGGCGATATTACCTTGATTGAACAGCTGAACAGCATCCGGCTGATTAGCGCCGAAAGCGATATTATAACTACTCAACAGAATAGTTACAACCATCAAAAATAGTCGACTGTGATAGTTTGTCATTACCGTAATCGTTCTTCAAGTTGGGTGATAACAGCTAATCCCTGATGATAAAGTGCTTCTTCATCGTTGGTGGTATTTCCTGCGAAACGTGCAAACTCACAATTATCGGTAGCTCGTATGAATTCCTGAATAAGCTCTTCATGAACACCCTTACTGCGTAATGCGCTGCCGGCTGTTTCTTTCGACAAGTCGGCGACCGGTATGCCCAATTTATCACTGACGAATCCCCATAAGGCTTTGAACAACTCATCGAGGAATTTGTCCCGCTCCCGCGCATCCATAAAGGTTTTGGCGGCGCTCAGTCGTTTAAGTGCTGTCTTACTAGCTCGTTGCTGTTTTACAAGTCCAACATTTTGCTGTTGCGCGCGTTGCTTTTTAAGCATAAAAAGGAAAAATCCGAACAGAAGAGCGGGTAGCGCCATTAAAAGGTAAAAGATGCCCGATCCGAAAAGGGGATGGTGCGAACTTTCAAAATCAGGTACTTCTGTTTTAATGTACAAAATATCTTTTCCGAGCAATTGAACATCCGATTTCGTAGTCCCGGAAATGGTAGTTGTAACAGTCTCGTTTCCTTTGTCTACACGAAGCGTTAGTTCAGGAGAAGGAATTTCGACGTATTGCTTCTTCTCCAGGTCGAAATAAGAGAACGGTTGGATTGGTAGTTTGTATTCGCCGGCCGTACGCGGAATGATTAAATACTCGAAAGTCTTGAAACCGGTTACACCACCAGCCGTAGCAGTAACCGAAACATTTTCTTTCGGTTCATACGTCTCCATATCCGGCGGAAAATTAATCGCCGGCGCATCCGCTAATTTTATATTTCCTTTACCACTTATTTTTACCTTCAGCGTGACCGCTTCATTCGCTTTGGTCGTCGATTTGTCCAGCGAAATTTCACATGAAAAACGACCAACAGCACCGGTGAAAGATCCCGGTGCACCGGATGGGAGCTCCTTCACATTCACTCGAAGTACACTGCTTTTCAAAGGAACCTTTACATCCTGGACTGAATTGTTGAAAAAAGGATTGTTAAAGAAGGGGTCGTTAAAAAACTGATTGAACGGATCGTTATTACGCTGACGTTGAGCTTGCACTCGAGCAATAACTTCCCCGCGCATGGGATCTATTTCCAGCGTCCCTGATCGTTGCGGAAAGAGTACCAGTTTTTTAATGTCTGCTACTTTATAATTGACGCCATCGACATTCTCGTTGTGGAATTCGGGTTGTTGTGGCAGTTCTATTTCCTGACTCCAGAATCCGTTAAGACTCGGCAGTTTGTCGAGCGTGTAATTCAGCAACGTTACGCGTGTGTAAAGCTTGTAGGTAACTACAATCGCTTCGCCACGAAAGGCGGTGGATTTGTCTACAGAAGCCTTCAAAAAAACATTGCTGCTGGTAGCTCCGTCACTATTTTGTCCGCCTCCGGACCGGCCTTTGCCGACATTGACCGTGACGCTGTTGGAAATCAATTTATCATTTCCGGCAATTATTTCCGCGCCGCCAATTTTAAATGTACCTTCTTTCTGTGCTTGAAGTACATACGTGATGGATATGGATTGCGAAAAGCTGCCGTTGATGATTTGCATGTTCGACGATTGACTCGGACCCATAAGTACGGTAAAATCGCCGAACGAAGGTGCTTTGAAGCCACGGGCATTGCTACCGCCGTTCAATGTAAAGGTGAGTTGAAATTGATCACCGACAGCCATATTTTGCGGATTTACAGCGGCGGTGAACCGGTCAGAATCTGCCGTTACGTGCAGGCAGGTAAATAGGAATAAAACGAGCAACATAAAGTAGCTTCGCATATTGCGCCATGTTCCTGTTATAGGGTATACTGCATTCATCGTATTGATCGATGGTCTGGTCGGTTAGTGTGCAGGTTAAACAATTAAGAGAATAAAAATAAGCTATTTACCAGTTCTTTTCTATGGATTGGCGGCTTCCTTCTTTCTTATTTAATTTTTTCTGCAAGTTCTTTTCGTCATTATTCAGGGACTGCAGCATTTTTTCAGCGTCTTCTTTACTTATCCCTTGTTTCTCCAACTTTCCTTTTTCTTTATCGTTCTTGCTCTTATCGGTAGAAGCGGAGTTTTCGTCTTGCTGCTGCTGCTGTTCCTTTTTATCTTTTCCTTGTTGTTGTTGTTGTTGGTTCTGATTCTTTTTTTGGTCCTGCTTGTTTTGTTGCTGCTGTTGTTGTTGTTGTTGTTGTTGCTTTTGCAACATGGATTGTGCATACGCTAGATTGTAGCGTGTATCGTTATCTTTTGGATCTAGTTTCAGTGATTCCTTGAAAGCCTTGATACTTTCTTCGTACTTCTTTTCTTGCAACAAGCTATTTCCCATATTGTGAAAAGCGTTTGCTTTTTGTTCTTGGGAGAGGTCTTTTCGCTGAAGTACTTGTTCGTATTGCTTAGTTGCACTTTCAAAATTCTTTTCTTGGTAAAAGGCGTTTCCAAGGTTGTATTGTGCGGCTTTATTATCTTTTTCCGCTGCAATCGATTTCCGGTATTTTACTTCGGCGTCGTTGTATTTCTTTTCGTTATATAATTGGTTTCCTTCTTTGGTTAATCGATTAGCAGATTGTGAGAATACAGCAAGGGATGAAATAGAGAGAAATACCATAAATATCCAGCGAAGCATCAGTACGTGATGTCCATCTTGGAAATTAGTTACGTTATACTTTCTCGGTTTCATTTGTTATCAAATAGGTTTATTCGTTCGAGCCAAGGACTTTTGCGTTCGCCGATTACCAAATCAGTAAGTAGCAGTAAGAGCGCTATGGCGAGGAAATACTGAAATCGGTCTTCGTAGTCCGTGTATTGTTTCGTGCCGAACGCTTTTTTATCCATCCGGCCGATCTGGTCCAGCAACACCTGAAGTCCATCATCGCCTGCAGTGGAGTGAATGTATTTTCCTTTTCCTTCGGCTGCTATCTTCTCAAGACCGATTTCATCCAATTTAGTGAGTACGGTATTCCCGTCGTTGTCCTTCAGGAAGTCTTGCGCATTTCCGTTGCGTGAAGCGGGGATGGGAGTTCCTTCCGGAGATCCCATCCCAATGGTATGAATTACGACACCGGTGGCTACGGCTTCGCGCGTGGCTTCGCGGGCATCGTCTTCGTGGTTTTCACCGTCGGTGATAACGATCAGGACTTTATGCTTTTTGTCTTTTTCGGTAAATGATTCAGTGGCCAAACGTATGGCAGCACCGATGGCTGTTCCCTGTGTGGGTATCAAATCGGTGTCGATCGTATTGAGAAATAGTTTGGCTGCCGCATAATCTGTCGTAATGGGTAATTGTACATAGGCCTGGCCGGCAAATACCACCAATCCGATTCTGTCGTTTTCGAGTCGGTCAATAAGTCGGCTGATAATTTGCTTCGCACGTTCGAGTCGGTTGGGCTGTAAGTCACGTGCCTTCATAGAATTCGACACGTCAAGAGCAATGATTACATCGACTCCCTGACGCTTTACTTCCTCTAGCCGAGAGCCTATCTGCGGATTAGC
>CAINVI010000352.1 GCA_903854075.1 Candidatus Pollutiaquabacter sp.
CATCAAGGCCAATTTATTCGCACTGTATTCCTTCTTGCCACTTCCCCAGATTCCGATTAATAAATACTTCGGTATAACCGCTAATTCGAGGAAGAAGAACTGAAGGAACAGATCGAGCGAAATAAAGAATCCATAGGCACCTGCACTGAGCAAGAGGAGTAAAAAGAAAAACTCCGTGGACAGTTTTTTTACTTGCCAAGAGACTAGCACGCCGGCAAAAACCACGAGTGCAGTCAAACCAATCATGGCTACTGCAATGCCGTCGACACCAACAAAATAATCAATATGTAATGCCGGAAACCAGGAAATACGTTGTTGAAATAAAAATTCGCCTGTGGCAAGTACCTGACCTGATGAAGCTGAAAAATATTCAGCCATCAACAATCCGACAAGTCCTAACTGAGCCGTTGCGCCAAGCAACGCGACGAGGCGTGATTGCGCTATCGAACGCGTGAGAAGGATTGCTATGGCGGTCAGCGCAGGAAGCAGGAATAATAACGAGAGATTCATGCGTTCAGGATCAATGAATGAAGTAGATAAAGAGAGCAATAAGCACAAGCGTGCCGGCTACAAACCAACCGGCATAAGATTGTATTTTTCCGGACTGAAGTTCACTGATGGACTCAGCGCCCACTTCAGCGGAAACGCCAAGTGTATTAACGGCACCGTCAACGATAGAGCGATCTACCCAGGCGGCAGGAGCTCCTATCAGCCGAAACAGGATTTTCCTGGTGATAAAGAGGTAAACTTCATCGATATAAAACTTAGACTTCGCAGCAAGGAAGAAGCTCCCAAAAAATCCAGCCATTCGCTCTGGCAAATCACTAGGAGTTCTGTACATACGTGCTGCCAGTAGAATACCAATGACCGAAAGTGACACTGGCAAGATAGAGAACATCACATCCGTGTGCATTTCCAACGAAGAGCCATCCGATGTAACGAAATGGCCGAACGGAATAAAGCCGGCTGCGATGGATGCCATAGCAAGCACTACCAACGGGGTTTTCTGGAAAACATCTCCTTCATGACCGGAATGATCGTGATGATTATGCTGGTCATGATGGAGCTTAGCCTTTCCGTTCCAAAAAATGCCAAAATAAAGTCGGAACATATAAAATGCTGTAAGCGCCGCTGTCACAATACCCATCCAATAGATAGCAGGATGCGTTTCACTCGCAGCATGAAGAATCGCTTCCTTCGAGAAAAAGCCAGCAAATGGCGGAATGCCGGCAATTGCCAGACACGCGATTAAAAAGGTGATATGTGTAAGTGGTAATTTCTTTCGCAAGCCGCCCATAGCTGACAATTCATTACTATGAACAGCATGAATGACCATACCAGCGCCTAGGAACAACAGCGCTTTAAACATAGCATGCGTAAACAAGTGGAAGTTCGCCGCCGTGAAACCATGTGTTGGCTGATCCGATCCCGCTGAAACTCCCAGAGCAAACATCATATAGCCGATTTGCGACATAGTTGAATAGGCCAACACACGTTTGATATCGGTTTGTGTACACGCGATTACCGCAGCAAACAAGGAAGAGATTGCACCGGTCCATGCCACAACTTCCAACGCAGCGGGTGCCGACATAACGAAGATTCCGAAGAGTCGAGCTACCAAATAAACGCCGGCGACAACCATTGTTGCAGCGTGGATCAAGGCAGAAACCGGAGTCGGACCTTCCATAGCATCCGGCAACCAAATGTGTAGCGGAAACATGGCAGATTTTCCAGCGCCGCCCATGAAAACCAATAACAAGCCCCAGGTCAACGCCGAAATACCAAGAAAAGATCCGGCCGCAGCATTCCGAAGTCCTTCAGACGTTGGATCGGACAAGGTCGAAATCATAGTCTTAAAATCGAGCGTGCCGGACGTATTGGAGAGCACAAGTATACCAATTAGAAAACCGAGGTCAGCGAAACGGGTAACAATAAAAGCCTTTTTAGCAGCAGCAATGGCTGAAGCCCGATCATAATAATAACCGATTAAGAGAAAGGAAGAGACCCCTACTAACTCCCAGAAAATATAAATCTGGAAAAGATTCACGGACAATACCAAACCGAGCATAGAGAAGGTAAACAAACCGAGGTATGCATAATACGTACTGAATCGCTCCTCCCCTTTCATATAACCCAAACTATACAGATGTACCATCAGGGAAATGAAGGTGACTACCACCAACATCATTACGGAAATCGGATCCAGTAACACACCCATATCAATACTCAAACCATTGGCAAACTCCAGCCAAGAGAATTTAGAGTCCACGTAGCGTTTATCAGTGGTAAAGAAATCCAACGCCACCGTACAAGCCAGGAATGCAGCGGTGGCTAGCGAAACCGTACCCAACCATCCACTACTACTGCCGGGCATTTTTTTGCCGAAAAAACCGAGCACTAAAAATGAAAACAGCGGAAGCAATACAATGAAGTATGCATTCACGAGCAGTGTGTCACCGGGAGTTATGTTGATAGAATCCATGCAGTCCAACAAGGAGATTAGAAGCGTAAAGTATCCGTATCCTCCGCATCAATGGAGCGGTAATGACGGTAAAGATGAATGATAATAGCGATGGCTACGGCAGCTTCTGCTGCTGCAATAGCAATAATGAACAAGGTGAAATACAATCCGTCCATCTTACCCGGCCAGAGGTATTCGTTGAACGCAATGAAATTGATGTTAACACTGTTTAATATAAGCTCCACTGACATGAGTATTGTCACCAGATTTCTGCGCGAAAGAAATCCAAACACACCGATAAAAAACAACGCCGTGCTTACGATTAAAAAATGATTCAGAGGAACTTCGTTCATTCGGTTACGGTATTAGGTTTTAGAGCGATAACGATACAACCCACCATGGCGGCCAACAACAATATACTCATGAGCTCAAACGGAAGCGCATAGCCATTCTCTACAGTGGATAAAAGCCCGCTACCGATGGCCTTCATGTCCTTCGACATTGCCGGCTCTGCACCTTTTCTAAATGGATGTGCAAGCAACTGAAGTGTCACCAACAGAAAACCACACAGCGAAGCCAATGCAGCAAAGAACAATCGACCGCGTAACGGCGTCGGCAAATCGACGCCCGCTTGTTGGGTTAAAAAAATCGAGAAAATGATCAACACCACGATTCCACCTACATACACGATGGTCTGCACCGCAGCGATGAATTGATAATCCATCCAGAAATAAATACCGGCAATGCTGACCAGCGAAAAGAGCAGGAAAATTGCGGAACGGAAAATATTGCGGGAGGTGACCGCCAATAAAGCCGAGATCAATACCGCAGCAGAAAGTCCGTAAAAAAACATGGCAGAAACACTCATTCTACTCCCTCCATCAGTTTAGAATCAGGACGATTCAGTTTTTTAGTCAAAAGACGGCGATCGTACACACTGTGCTCGAAGGCCTGATCCATTTTAATGGCGCCGGTAGGACAAGCCTCCACACATAAATTGCACATCGTACACAGCTCAAGGTGATAGACGAACGTATCCAACGCCTTCTTCTTTTTACCTTCCGGAGTAATGTCGAACTTCGTCACAATTTTAATGGTACCGTTAGGACACGCCAGTTCGCAAGCAGTACAACCGGTACAACGGTGCTCGTTCTCTTCATTATGCGTCATCACTACCTCGCCGCGGAATCGTTCCGGCAAATTAAGCGAGTCCCTGTTCTCCGGATAATTCTGCGTGATGATTTCTTTATGGTGCGTAAAATAATAGCCCGTCTTCCACATCCCTTTTAGCAAGGAGCGAACCGACGTGTATATCGTACTGAAATAATTAGTGAGAAAAGACATTTGTCCGAGCGATGTGATTTAGAATTAGAAGTGCCAACCCATCAGGGCAATAAAAGTCACGAGCAATAAATTAAACAGACTAATAGGTAACAAGTATTTCCATTCCAGATTCAAGAGTTGATCAATTCGCAGACGAGGAAACGTCCAGCGAAACCACATGATGACAAATATGAGGAAGAACGTTTTACCCATGAACCATACCGAAGAAGGAATAAAATCCATGATGTGATTAAACCCTTCCCAACTACCAATGTGCAGCGGCATCCAACCACCAAGGAACAAGGTGGCACCAATAGCGCAAACAATAAATATATTGACATACTCAGCGAGGAAAAAGAGTGCGAATTTCATGCCGGAGTATTCCGTATGAAAACCGGCAGTCAATTCCGATTCAGCTTCTGCAAGATCGAACGGCGCTCGGTTGGTTTCGGCAGTGACCGCAATAATATAAATGACAAAGGAGATAATAACGGGAATATGACCCTTGAAGATCCACCAGCCGTTTTGTTGAGATGCTATAATATCATTAAGACTCAGGCTTCCAACCAGAATCACCACAGACATAATTGCCAGTCCTGCGGAGAGCTCGTAGCTGACAATCTGAGCACCACTTCGCATGGCACCCAACAGCGAATACTTGTTATTGCTGGACCAGCCCGCCATCAATACGCCGATGACACTGATAGAAGAAACGGCTGAAATATAAAGTACGCCGATATTGATGTCCCAGATTTGAAAGTCTTTTGCAAAAGCAATTGGCGCCATCAACAGCATGGAAGTAATTAACACCAAAAACGGAGCGAAGTTGAACAGGAATTTGTCGGCACCATCCGGTGTTAATCCTTCCTTTACAACCAGCTTGATGGTATCGGCAAGCGTCTGGGCTGTACCACGAAAGCCAACGCGGTTAGGCCCTACGCGCAACTGCATATAGGCTGAGACCTTACGCTCCATGAAAACCAGCACCAATCCCAGAAAGGCAAAGAAACTGAGCACGAGTGTGCCTACCAGCACAAACTCAATCAGCGTCGCCCATCCGGGAGAAAAAGTGGCCATCAGCCACTGCTGAAGACTATTCGCTATTTCCGCTATACTTAGCATATCAATTGTTACAGTTCGTTTACTACAGTTTAACGGTCAATGTCAGGTATCACCAGATCCAGGGAACCCATGATTGCCACCAGATCTCCTATTTTACATCCACGGGCGATATGATCCAGGGCAGAAAGATTGGAAAATCCGGGAGATCGGAATTTAATACGATAGGGCGTTGTTCCACCTTCGCTGACGATATAAACTCCGAAATCGCCACGAGCCGTTTCCACGCGAGAGTAATATTCGCCTTTCGGCAATTTCAACACCGCTTTTGTTTTGGCCTGGAAATCACCTTCGGGAATATTATCAATCAGCTGATCGATGATGGATAAGGAGGTTCGCATCTCCTGCATACGCACAAGATAACGCGCATAATTATCACCAGCAGTTTCCAATGCTTCCGTGAAATTCAACTGATCGTATCCTTCGTAGGGCGCGAGCTTGCGGATATCACTGGAAACACCGCTGGCGCGTGCGACAGGTCCGGAACAACCGAAGGATACTGCATCCTCGGCTGAAATCCTACCGACATTTTTCATACGTTCCTGGAAGATGATATTGTTGGTTACCAGTTCATCGTACTCATCAAACTTAGAACGGAAAAACCGAACAAAGTCTTTGGTCTTTACTTGAAAATTGGGATGAAGGTCAAACATTACGCCGCCGGGCACCATGTAATTCATAGTAAGTCGGGCACCGCACGTTTCCTCCATAATATCATTAATCATTTCACGCTCACGGAACGCGTGGAAAAACGGCGTAATGGCACCGACATCCATCGCCATAGCTCCCCACCAAAGCTGATGAGAAGCCAAGCGTGTCAATTCCGACATCAAAATACGGATGACGCGCGCGCGTGCCGGAATTTCAAGCCCAAGCCCCTGCTCTACGGCCATTGCGCAGGCATGATTATTCATGTGCGCAGAAAGATAATCCATCCGACTGGTACTGTAGATGAACTGACGATAGGTCAGACTCTCGCACATCTTCTCGATGGAGCGGTGGATATAGCCGAGATGCGGTTCAACCTTCTTGATGGTTTCCCCGTTCAACGTAATGACCAGGTGCAACACGCCGTGTGTTGACGGATGTTGTGGTCCTACGTTGATGACCAGGTCGCCCTGTTCAGTGGTTCCGATTTCCTCGAGCATTGTATTCAGCAGCTATTTGATAGAGTGGAAAATAGGGAGGATGTAAAAATCAAAGTTTGATCATATTGATAGGATCTTCGTAGTCCTTACGCAATGGAAACCCTTTCCAATCGTCTGTAAGAAAAAGCCGGCGTAGATCAGGATGATTACGGAAACGAACTCCCAGCAAATCATATACTTCACGTTCATGAAATTCGGCCGTACGCCAGATGCCACAAACTGTTTCAATAACCGGATCATTACGATCGTCTAATTTGGCTTTAACCACCAAGGAATGACCGTACTTTTTAGAGGTTAAATGATATACCACCGACAAATGCGTCTTCCAGTCAACGCCAGTAAGACAAAACAGATAGTCAAAATCAAGTGCCGAATGATTGCGCAATGCTTCCGCCAGCGGCAACCAGTCAGTGGCCTGAATCATCACATTCAACCATGTACCGGTTTCATCGAATGTAGCTTCCGGACTGTATTCGGAAATAACGGCTTTTATCTCTTCGTTAGTCATTACTCAAGTTATAATTACTTGGAAATCTCTCCGATGGTTATCTTCTCACGCGGAGCACCGGACTTCACTTTCACCTGCAAGGTCAACAACGCGTGCAACAAGGCTTCAGGACGCGGCGGACAACCTGCAATGTAGACATCAACCGGAATGACGTGATCCGCTCCTTTTACTACGCTGTAGGTATTATAGAAGAACGGCCCTCCGGAAGTAGCGCAAGCTCCCATCGCAATGACATATCGTGGCTCCGGCATCTGATCGTATAAGCGCTTGAGAACAGGAGCCATTTTATTGACAATCGTGCCTGCAATGATAATGACATCCGCTTGACGAGGAGTTGCGCGGGCAACTTCAAAACCGAAACGCGACCAATCGTATTTAGCAGAAGCTGTGGACATCATTTCAATGGCGCAGCAGCTCGTGCCAAATACCAATGGCCACAATGAATTGGAGCGTGCCCAGTTAATAACATCATCCAGCGTACCGGTAAGAATTCCACCGCCGGGCGTCTCGTGCACCTGACCGGGAAACGGATCCATAGGTTTCTTCACATCCATTTCAATGCTCCTTTCTTATGTGCATAGAGAAATCCAAGGAATAAAATGAAAAGGAAAACAACGATTTCGGCGAAAGCCATCCAACCGGCATCCTTAACCACCACTGCCCACGGATATAAGAAAACGAGTTCCACATCGAAGATTAAAAACAGGATGGCAAACAAATAATATCCGACGTTAAATTGTATCCAGGAGCGGCCCCTTGTCGGCACTCCACACTCGTAAGCTTCACCTTTCTGGGGATTGGTACTGGTCTTGGCTAAAACCTGCGACAAAAAAATACCACCGCCGGCGAATGCAATGCCGCAGATGATCAATACTATGAGGGAACCTGCACCCATTTAAAAATGATTTTTCAATGTCTTCAAACCTACAATGATTATCCAAAAAAATCAACAAAAACGAAGCCCGACCCCAAGGAAGTTATTAGCTGTTGTTGAAAATTATATATCCCTTTTCTTCGAAAACGATTATATTGCAGTTTAATCGTTAGGGCTTATCCTAAACGACTGAATTCAAACCGCTAAGACGAAAAGAGGGTATAAAATATGTCGGATAATGTTGACCAGAGACTGCTAAATTGCCAACTCTTCAAAGGCATTGACCCTGCATTGGTGGTCAATATTTTGGAGAATAGCAGAAAAAAGGAGTATCCGAAAGGAACTGTTCTCATCCAAAAGGGCACCGTTCCGGCTGCGCTATTCGTCGTTGCCTCCGGCGATGTGAATATTTTCAACGAAGATGTATTACTGGCCAAGGCTGGTCCACTTTCCATTCTCGGCGAGAGCTTCCTCGCAGATGCCAGTGCCTCAGCCACCATTGTTGCCGGCGACCGGATGCAAGCTATCGAGATTCCACGGGAATTATTTTACGAGCTTTCCCATCAGCACCCGCAACTGATTCTGAATCTTTTCCGCATCAACTTTGAGCGGTTACGTTCCTCTAACGAATCTGCACTTCGCGAAGCGAGAAACCGAGAAGAGAAACTGGAACAGGAAGTCAAGGAACGAACACGCGAATTACAAGCAACGAATCAGCAGCTCGAGGAAACACGCGACCATCTCATCGAAATTCAAAAATTTCGACAGCAATTTTTGGCGAATATGAGTCACGAGATTCG
>CAINVI010000353.1 GCA_903854075.1 Candidatus Pollutiaquabacter sp.
ATCCGTGAGGACATCCGGAACGATACCGCGTTCTTTTAGTCGGCGCAACATCTTTACGGCCGTGCAAATGACACCGATTGATTTGTTTTCACCGTTGGCTTTGCATTCCAATGCGCGATCGATGGCGGTGTCGAGATCGGTTTCAATGTAATCGAGGTAACGTGTTTCCACACGTTTTTCGGCACGCCACTGCTCTACTTCAGCCGCCAGACAAACTCCTTCTGCCATGGTGATAGCGAGCGGTTGAGCCCCGCCCATTCCGCCAAGTCCGGCCGTTACACAAAGTCGGCCTTTCAACGAACCACCGAAATGTTTCTCAGCAACAGCATTAAACGTTTCGTACGTACCTTGAACAATACCCTGCGAACCGATATAGATCCACGAGCCGGCCGTCATCTGTCCGTACATGATCAATCCCTTACGCTCCAGCTCATCAAACGACTCCCAGTTGGCCCAGTTCGGCACGAGTTGGGAATTGGAAATGATGACTCGTGGTGCGTCTTTGTGCGTCGGCAGAATGCCCACCGGTTTTCCGCTTTGCACCAATAATGTCTCATCTTCGTTCAGGTCTTTCAGTGCCTTTACGATGAGATGGAATGCATCCACGTTACGGGCGGCTTTACCTCGTCCACCGTATACAACGAGGTCTTCAGGGCGCTCAGCTACGTCAGGGTCGAGGTTATTATGCAGCATACGCAATGCCGCTTCCTGCACCCATCCTTTGCAGTTAAGTTGTGTGCCCGTTGGCGTCTTCGTAGTAGAGAGATCCAGTTTTTCGTGAGAGTCGACGATTGACATAGGAGGTAGTTATAAACTGTTATTTTGAAGGAGACGGTTTGGTGATGTTCTTTTTTCCCGGCTTGTAATGCCAGGGGCAATGGCGACAACCGTTTTGACAACAATAGCCGCGCTTGAGCAGGTATTGCTCGGTAAAAACAACAAACCCTTCCGGAGAAAGGTAATAATCGCCGGGCTCGAACTTATCGGTAAATGCCATCTGCGCGTATTAATTCAAACTCGTTGATTATTAGGCAAATTTACGGATTTTTGGAGAATCTCCAGAAGCATGTCCGTATTTCAGCCCCTCTTTGATTTGCCTCCTGTTTTTCAGGAAATTTCATGGCCTACCTTCCACAACGCCGGAGTAACGGTGATTGTTTTACGGGAAGATCTGCGCCATCCGGTGCTGGGCGGAAACAAGCTGTGGAAGCTGAAATACAACTTCGAGAACTTTGCGGAGTCCGGCGCTTCAGCGATGGCCAGCTTTGGTGGTGCATACTCCAATCACCTGGCGGCACTGTCGGATGCTTGCCAACGCGCACAAATCCCGCTACACGTCTTTATACGCGGTGAAGAGGAGCCATTGAACGACCGGATCCGGCGAATGGTAAGACAAGGCACGCATATTCATTATGTCAGTCGGGAGCAATACAGGAGTAAAGAACACGCCGGATTTTTACATCAGCTATTAATTGAAAAAGGCTGGAGCGATGAGCAAATTGCGTCGCTTTACATCATCCCGGAAGGTGGCAACAACGATGCCGGCCGGGCAGGATGCAAAGCAATGGGAGAATTGATACCCGGCGATGCAGAAATTGTAGCTTGTGCCTGCGGTACGGGAGGAACGCTGGCCGGAATGTTGCACGGTATTTCCAAGCAAACAATTGGACTAGGAATTCAAGTCGTGCGGGATGAAAAATCGTTAATGAATCTAATGACTACCGAAGGTCACTCCGCTGCACGATACCGTATTTTACCGGGATACGAAATGGGCGGCTATGGAAAAAACAGCGAACAACTGCGAGAGTTCATGAATCAATTTTCTACCGCTACTACCATACCGCTGGAACACGTGTATACCGGAAAATTATTTTTCGCGCTGGATGACCTTGCACGTAAAAATTACTTCCGCCGGGGTGAAAAATTATTTGTTGTGCATACCGGCGGACTATACTAATAGCTTTGTTAGAGCCCAACGATCAGTTGTTGTCCTTCGCGCAACGGCTGATTCTCCTGCAACTGATTGTATTTACAGATGAATTTTGATTTCACAGCAAGTTGCTGCGACACCGAATGAATCGTATCTCCGGCTTTGACCACATAAATTCTTTCCTGCGCACTACGTTGCTTCGGTGTAATGTAAATGATTTGTCCTTCTTTCAAGGAAGCATTCATCGACAACTCATTATACTTAGGTAATTGCCAGTAGCCAAGTTGTAATTCTTCCGATAAACTTTTAAACGTATCGCCGCGCCGAGCAATGATGTAGCTGGTACCGTTGATGGTTTTCGCCTGACGGTCAGTGAACACATTGACAGGTTCCGTGGCAGGAACAAACACACGACCGGAGATATTTCTTTTCGGCGTCAGCGGTACCGACTTTTTATCTACACTGGCAAGCGGAGCATCTTCCGTTACACCGGCCAAATCATACTGATGCAAATTAAATTCTTCAATAATTTTAATTAAGCGGTGAGCATAGTTAGGATCGGTGGCATATCCGGCACGCTTCAATCCGTGTGCCCAGCTTTTATAATCGGTCGATTCCAGTTCGAATAAGGAGGCATAGCGGGGACGCGTTTTCAGAAAGTCGGAGTGATCCGCATACGATTCGTAGGCGGAATTGTATTTCCGAAAACATTCATTAGGGGCATCATCATCCTGATAGAAACCCGGACCGTTCCAATTGGCGCATTTGATGCCGAAATGGTTATTGGCTTCAACGGCCAGCGGACTTTTCCCGTCGGAGGATTCCAGGCAACCTTGAGCAAGTGTGATACTGGCCGGCACACCTGACTTTTTCATTTCCCGGATGGCATCTTCACGATACTGGGCAATATAGGCTTCGCGGCTCAGCCGGGTGTCGCCAGGTGCAGATGCCGCCTGCAAGGAAGCGCAAGCGAAAAACAAAACATTGACAATCAATGTAGTAATTTTAAATAACGGCCGGAAGTGCATAGTAGTAACGCTGATTTATTAACAGATTGTACGACAAAAACAGGCGCAGGATACAGCTACGGAAAGAATTAAAAGCAGGTAGAGCAGTCCGTTTTCGCCAAAAAATTTGTTCTTTTTCACTTTCTGTCTATATTTGCAGCCCCAATCGGGAGCATAGCTCAGCTGGTTCAGAGCATCTGCCTTACAAGCAGAGGGTCACAGGTTCGAATCCTGTTGC
>CAINVI010000354.1 GCA_903854075.1 Candidatus Pollutiaquabacter sp.
TCCAATTCCCTCGGTGTTTGTCGCCGTGTTAGATTCCATCACCTTGAATCCCTGGTCAACGTGCGGACGCAATTTCAATCAGTACAATCAATACACGTTGATCAGCGGAGACTGTAACGATCCGACTAATGCCTTCGGAACAGGAAGTTGTCGTTCCAGACCTGAAAATGTTTTCATGTTTCAACTGCCGGACACGAATCAACTGAATGGATTTGCAACGATGATGAATTCCATACCGCCCGGTAATTTCGTATTACTTTACTCCTGGTTCACGACCAACTATAGCATCGTGGATCCGGTTTTCCTAAATACTATTAATTCACTGGGCCTAAACACCAACGGACTCAACGACAATGCGCCGTTCATTTTCCTGACCAAAAAAGGATATCAGACTTACAACCAAACCGTCTTTGGACAAAATCAGACGGACACGCTTACCCTGAACGCGTTATTGTCTACGCAGTGGACGCGTGGCACAATCAACAGTACCACCATTGGTCCGGCACGCATTTGGGAATCGTTGCATTGGAATCAGGCACCACGGGAAACAGGCAGCACCGCCGATCGTGTGTCTGTAAATATCTTTGGCTTGAATGAAGTAACCGCACGTTGGGATACACTTTACCGGGGATTAAATTATACGGCCGATGGAAAAGACACTACCTTAAATTGGATCTCTGCATACCTCTACCCGTACCTTCGCTTGCAATCCTATACACAGGACGACTCACTGCGTACGCCGCCGCAAATGGATTATTGGAGAATCTATTACGAACCTGTTCCTGAGTGTGCCATTAATCCCAACCGTACCTTCAGCTTTTACAAAGATCCGCTGACGGAAGGCGATACGTTACGTTTCAGCATTGCCATTGACAATATCAGCGATTTACCAATGGACAGTCTGGATGTCGACTTCTACCTGTACAACAATTCGCGGCAACGGATAAATCTCAACACCGTTCGATTGGACTCCCTCCGTACCGGTGGCTCCCTCCTAGCTTCCATGCGCATCGATTCCACCCTTGGACTTTCCGGTTCGAATAGTCTTTGGGTAGAAGCAAATCCATTCAACAGTCGGCACCAGTTGGAACAATATCATTTCAATAATCTCGCCGAAATCAAATTCCGCATAGAGCGCGACAAAATCAATCCGATCCTGGATGTTACCTTTGACGGTGTACACATTTTGGATGGCGATATTGTTTCAGGCCGACCAAACATTACCGTACAATTGCAGGATGAGAACCGATTTCTTGCACTGAACGATACGGCCAAATTTAAAGTATACCTGCGAACACCCGGTAACTCAACCCTTCAGCGTATTTACTTTGGACTGCCATCGCACGGCAACAACTTACGTTTCACACCGGCTGTACTTCCAAAGAACAGTTGTCGTATCGACTGGCTGCCGACATTTTCTGTAGATGGCACCTACATCCTGGAAGTTGAAGCAGCGGATGTTTCTAACAATGAATCGGGAAAGTATAACTATAAGATCAGCTTCGAAGTCATTAACCGTTCTACCATCACCGAGGTCTTAAATTACCCCAATCCCTTCTCCACATCAACACGGTTTGTATTTACACTCACCGGCAACGAAGTGCCGACGTACATGAAAATACAGATCATGACCGTAACAGGTAAGGTCGTCCGTGAAATCACGCAATCAGAACTTGGAAACATTCATGTCGGTCGCAACATCACGGAATACGCATGGGACGGTAAAGATGAATTCGGCGACCAGCTGGCGAATGGCCTCTATCTGTACCGGGTGATTACTTCGATAAACGGAGAAACCATCGAAAAACGGGCGACAGATGCCGATTTTTACTTCAAAAAAGGTTGGGGTAAAATGTATCTGATGCGGTAAGCTCGGCCGTTAGTTTGCCCGACGGTATAGTCAAAATTGAACCATGCAGTTTTTTTAAGTAAATTCGCAAACTAAGTTTCAATCAGTTATGGGACGTATTTTTGAAAAGCGAAAGCATAAAATGTTCGCCCGCTATGATCGAATGGCGAAGGCGTTTACCCGTGTCGGACGTGAAATTGCCATTGCTGTAAAAGCAGGCGGACCAGATCCTGAATACAATCCTCGGCTGCGTACGGCTGTCCAGAACGCGAAAGGATTGAATATGCCAAAGGATCGCATCGAAGGTGCGATTAAGCGCGCAGGTTCCAAGGACGAAGGCAATTTTGAAGAAATTGTATACGAAGGCTACGGACCACACGGTGTTGCCATTGTCGTAGAAACAGCTACTGACAATCCGGTACGAACGGTAGCCAATATCCGAATGCATTTCAACCGCGGTAACGGAGCTCTGGGAAAAACCGGATCACTTGATTTCATGTTTCAACGCAAAGGTGTTTTCCGTATTACGAACGACGGCAAATTGAATACGGACGAGCTCGAACTTGAACTGATTGATTTCGGACTGGAAAGTTTAGAAGTTGACGAGGAGGAAATTTTGATCTATACCGTTTTTGAAGATTTCGGAAAGATGTCAAAAGCGCTGGAAGATCACGGTATCGCTGTGCAAAAGGCTGCACTAGAACGTATTCCTACTACAACGGTAGAATTAACGGAAGAGCAACAGGACGAAATCCTGCAGCTTGTCGACAAATTTGAAGAAGACGACGATGTACAAGCCGTATTTCATAACCTGAAATAAACCTGCACAGGTTTCAATCCATAAAAAAAGCGGCCATAGCCGCTTTTTTTATTTGAAGATTATCAATTTTCCTCTTTGTTTTCTTCGCGCTCTTTTCGGGCCTTAGCGTGGGCTTCGCTTCCCGGCTTTCCGATGACTTTGTAATCACCGTCACCACGAAGAATAGCTGCGTACAGGTTTTTATCATTCAGCACGTCCACGGCTTTTTTCAAATCAGGATCCGTTGCTAAACCACGCTCTGTGCGACCTTTCTCATAGTAATAACGGGCAGCGATCTCTTCCTCCAGCACTTCCTTTATTTCCTGCTGATGATTAGTGAGGTCCATTTTCTTGTTATTGACCATCTCCAGTTTCATAGCATCATACTCGTTCTTGAGTTTTTCAAAATGCTTATCCGACTCAAGCGCTGCTTTCAGCTCGTCCAACTTCTTCTCGCTTCGGTCGGTGTAATCGTACTTACGGCCGTCCAGGTAGCGTACGAATGCGGCATACTCCTGCTCAGAAAGCATGAATTCCTTCGCCGTGGGAATGGCAGCATGAGCACGGTAATAAACACCGGCGTAATCGAATATCTGGTAATTGGAAATCAGCGCCATGGTGACCGGACTAAAATAATCCGGATCGGTGTAAATATCAGGATAAACGCCACTTCCATCGTAGACAATCCGGCCATTCCGGGTCTTAAACTCATTCAACAAGGAATCGGCATACTTGCTCACGTTACCGTCTTTTCCGCGGTGGGTGTAATCCAACGCCTGTATACAGCGTCCGCTCGGCGTATAATACTTGGCAATAGTTACTTTCAAGAGCGTATTATAGGAAAGATTATAGGTTTGCTGTACCAAGCCTTTACCATAGGAACGCTGTCCAACAACTACAGCGCGGTCCAGTTCCTGCAAAGCACCAGAAACGATTTCGGAGGCTGATGCCGAGCCGCGATCAACAAGTACCACTAGCGGAATCGTCGCATCAACAGCGGGTTTAGAAGCAAGGTATTCCGCATTCATCTCCCTGATTTTTCCTTTTTGTGATACAATTTTAACGTTGTTTTCTACAAACAGGTTAACGATTTCCACTGCTTCCTTCAACAATCCGCCGCCGTTTCCGCGAAGATCGAACACCAGATTGGTCATCGCCGGATTCTTTTTCAGCTCCAGCAAGGCATCCCGAACATCACCGGATGCATTTTCAAGAAATTGCGTCAGCCGAATGTAACCC
The DNA here is from genome assembly GCA_903854075.1 of Candidatus Pollutiaquabacter sp. Classification (GTDB taxonomy): domain Bacteria; phylum Bacteroidota; class Bacteroidia; order AKYH767-A; family 2013-40CM-41-45; genus Pollutiaquabacter. The sequence goes on from CAINVI010000354.1 coordinate 3,888, forward strand.
GTATTCGGACTGACCATGCCGTAATAAGGAACATTTTTAAATTTGATCTCGTCGCGTACAATGGATTTCTCCAAGGGTTGCTCCACACCTTCGCGTTTGATCATCATTTTTACGGTAGTTCCCTTCTGCCCTTTCATCACATCGGTTACCGCATCCACTTTTTTACCCTGAGTAGAAACTCCGTTAACTGACATTATCTTATCGCCTACTTGCAATCCGGCTTTTTGTGCAGGAAATCCTTCGTAGAGATCACTAATTTCAATATCACCATTTCTGGAATGAACTAAAGCACCAATTCCACCATACTCAGCAGAAACGTGCGTCATACGGTAATCCTCGATATCACTTTCCGGAATAAACACGGTGTATGGATCAAGAGATTTCAACATTGCATCCATGCCGGTTTTCATCAACTGGCCGGGCTCTACGCTGTCGACATAGTAGGTGTTCACCTCACGAAACATCGTAGTGAAGATGTCGAGGTTTTTACTCACCTCGAAATAGTAGTCATCGACCGCACGGAACGAGAAAAACAAGGTGGCACTCAACACAACGATCATTCCGATTTTCCGGAATCGTTTCAGAAAGGCGATGATAGTAGGCATGAAATCAGATATTTCAATTATCTATTACACAAGAACGGAAAAATATCCTGTTTAAGTTGCTAAAAACCGTTAAAGTAGCGAACAATTCGTGTGTAAAAACCGATATTTCGGAACCAAAGCACCATCTATGATTCGTCCCCTATTTCTTCCGGCTCTCCTAGTGACTGTCCTCATTTACTCGTGCACAGGTCCTAAGGTCGACCTGATTCTTCACCACGGAAAAATCTATACAGTAGACAACCAGTTCAATGTATCCGAAGCGGTCGCTATTCGAGACGGCAAAGTTATCGCGACGGGAACTTCCGAAGAAATGCTACAACATTATGCTGCCACGTCGATCATCGACTTAGCAGGCAAGTTTGTTTATCCAGGATTTATCGATGCTCACAGTCATTTTTTCGGTTATGCCTCCGATCTATTAAAATGCGATCTGACGGGCACCACTTCTTATAGCGACTTGCTGGCGCAACTGTCCCTTTTCTCCAAAGAGAATAAATTCGAATGGCTATTAGGACGAGGCTGGGATCAAAATGACTGGGAAAACACCGCCTATCCTGACAAGCGGGAACTCGATAGTCTTTTTCCGCAACAACCAGTTTTTCTGATGCGTATTGATGGACATGCGGCTGTATGTAATTCAGCAGCACTTCAACGCGCCAACATTTCCGCCACTACTAAAGTTACCGGTGGTGAAATCGTTTTAGAAAACGGAGAACCGACCGGACTATTAATCGACAATGCCGTTGATCTCGTTAAGCAAGTAATCCCGCCATTTACAGAGGCCTTGAACAGCGATGCACTGCTGGCAGCGCAGGAAAATTGCTTTCGTGTAGGACTTACAAGCGTATGCGATGCGGGACTTGGTAAAGACTCTATTGAACTGATTCATCGATTACAAAAAAAGGATCAGCTTAAAATCAGGGTTTATGCCATGATTTCTGACAATAAGAAAACGCGTAATTATTATTTCAAAAAAGGTCCGCTGCTGACAGACCGATTGACCGTACGATCTATAAAATTATACGCAGACGGCGCGTTGGGTTCGCGTGGTGCTTTATTGAAAGCACCATATTCCGACCAACCGGGCCATTACGGCTTCCTCTTGCACGACGTTACTTACATGAATAACTTGGCTGATGAAGCCCTGGAACATGGGTTTCAGTTATGTACTCATGCCATTGGCGACTCGGCGATTCGCTTGATGATGGACATCTACCGTGAACACCTGCACGGAACGAACAACCGCCGGTGGCGTATTGAACATTGCCAGGTTGTTGATCCAAAAGATCTGAATGATTTCAAAAAATTGTCAGTAATCCCTTCCGTACAACCCACACATGCCACGAGCGATATGTACTGGGCTGAAAGTCGCCTGGGTGCTCAACGGATAGAGACAGCCTATTGCTATAAAGACCTGTTGAAACAATCCGAGCGGATCGCATTTGGTACAGACTTCCCTGTAGAACGCATTGATCCGTTACTCACATTTTATGCAGCCGTGGTACGGAAAGACCAAAAAAGTTACCCGGAAAAAGGCTTCCTAGCGGAAAATAAGATAAAGCGAAAAGATGCACTTAGAGCAATGACCATTTGGGCCGCCTATTCGAATTTTGAAGATGTGAAAAAAGGATCCTTAGAACCCGGCAAATTTGCCGATCTGGTTATTCTAGATCAGGACTTGCTGGAATGTGAGGAAGATCAACTGATGAACACGCAAGTCATTGCGACGTATGTGAACGGCGAACTGCTCTACCGTAAGTAATCAGCTACTTCGTCAATGATGTCCGCGCGGATCCTTACAACATCCGGGCAATTTTTCGAATGCTTTCGGATCGCGTTTGACTTCATCAGCATCGTAACCGATGCTGGAAATACGCTGGCGTATTAAATCGGGATTGGTTTTTTTAGGGTTATAGATTACAGTCAATTTACTGGTTTCAATAACGAGCGAGGACGACTTTACTCCTTTCTCAAAGGACAGGTCACGTTCAATGGTTTTCTTACAAGTTCCGCAAACAGAAGATGTTTGTATGACAATGGTGTCGGATTGTGCTTTAGCTGCGGCAGTGGACAGAATTATTGTAAATAGCCAAGAAATTATCTTTTTCATGTTGGTTGAATTAAAAATTAGAGGATGGAGTATCGTAATCCGGCGTAGATGCGCCGACCATCGATGGGCCCCCAGATATTGGTCGCATCGAAGGCTGGCCCAAACGGGTCATTCGCATTAACAATAGGATACTCTTGAAGGTAATTCAACAGATTTTCGCTGCCTGCATACACTTCAAACCGACGGA
>CAINVI010000355.1 GCA_903854075.1 Candidatus Pollutiaquabacter sp.
GATGGCGCTCATGAACATCCTACACAGGCGATCCTGGATGCGTACTCTATGCGGGAGCGCTTCGGTGCAATTGCCGGACTTAAAGTGGCTATTGTCGGCGATATCCTGCATTCGCGAGTGGCCTTGTCCAACATCTTTTGCTTGCAGAAACTCGGTGCGGAGGTGATGGTCTGCGGACCGGAAACATTGCTGCCCAAACATATCCGTTCGCTTGGCGTAAAGGTCGAAACGGATTTGCGTAAAGCTTTACAATGGTGCGATGTGGCCAATATGTTACGCATCCAGCTCGAGCGTCAGGATATCCGTTACTTTCCATCGCTTCGTGAATACGTGATGCGATTCGGGCTGACCCGTGAAATCCTGGATTCGCTGGATAAAAAGATCACCATCATGCATCCCGGCCCTATCAACCGGGGCGTAGAAATCACCAGTGAAGTAGCTGATTCTGACCAGTCCATTATCCTCGATCAGGTAGAGAATGGGGTGGCCACACGAATGGCGGTGCTGTACCTGCTGGCAGGTCGGGTAGAATAGCCCTGAATTAACAATTTCCCTGTTTTGTCTTGTTGAAAATTAGCACGTTCCAAGTCGAATACCCCTCTTTATGTCGTAAATTTGATGAAAACCTTTCGTCATGAACGTTACGCTTGAGAGAAAAGACAAATACGCGATCATCAAGGTCCACGAAGCTAAATTGACCAGTGGTGTGGCCCCTGAACTGAAAGCTGAAATCGTGATGCTGCATCATGAAGATTTCCGAAATATCATCGTGGATCTGTCAGAAGTACAGTATTGTGATTCTTCCGGTTTGAGTGCGCTGCTTGTCGGATACCGCCTTTGCCGGGACGCTAACGGTACTTATGTGTTAACCGGTGTTCAGGACCATGTACGCAAACTGATTTCCATTTCCCAGCTGGATTCCATGCTGAACGTTATTCCTACCATTAACGAAGCGGTAGATTTGATTTTTATGAACGAAGTTGAAAAGCAGCTTCACAAAGAAGAATAATCCATGGGAACAAGAAGCTTACTTTCTGTATTGTTCATCCTGTTAGTCGGTTTTACCACGACAAACGCACAGTGTGTGCCGGATACATCCATCACACACAACGTTAATGGTATTTATCCCGATAGTCTGACCGGCCTACCGCACGCCACCGTTGGTGTCAACTATGCTACGGTCATACAGTTGAAGGTGCTTCAGGATACGACGTATTTCGGATTGCCGGCAACCATTGATTCGATGGTGGTGACCGGAGTTTCCGGCTTGCCTTCGGGTTTCTATTATTCGTGTACGCCATCCGGATGCTCCTTTCCTGGCGGTTCGGATGCATGTATTTTACTCGAAGGACCTGCGCCGGCTTCATCCGCTGTCGGTGCTTATCCAATTGTTGTAGATATTCTGGCATATGGTCGTGTTACTGGACTCGGAGCATTGTCCGTTCCAGCTTCTATTACGCGGTATACCATTTATATCGATAACAACACGGGCATTAATCCGGTAGGATCACCCGCACGACTGACAGCTTCAGAGTTTACTCCCAATCCGGCCCGTTCTTTTTCACGACTTACGGTCGGCTGTCCGGAAAATGGAGTGGCGCATATTCAGTTATTGGACCTGTTGGGCAATACCGTACGCGACGATTACCAACAACTGGATCGCGGCTGGAATACGGTAACCGTTGCTGCCGATGATCTTCGTCCGGGAATCTATCTGGCTAAAGTCTATTTCGGAAAAGAGGTGGTGATCCGCCGCATGATTGTCGCCGC
>CAINVI010000356.1 GCA_903854075.1 Candidatus Pollutiaquabacter sp.
CTCCAGCGGCGGCGCAAACAGCTGCTGAAAAATCGATCAGTCTTTGGGAAATGGCGGAAAAGGGTGGTCCCATCCTTATTCCAATTGCCGTTTTGTCGATCGCTGCGGTCTATATTTTCTTCGAACGTTACTTTACCATCAAGCGTTTCTCGCAGATCGACACCAATTTCATGAACCAGATCCGGGATCACGTACACCATGGAAACATCGAAGCGGCACGTGCACTTTGTAGGAATACTAAGACACCGGTAGCTCGTATGATTGAAAAAGGACTCATGCGTCTGGGTAAGCCGGTGAAGGAAATCGAAGGAGCTATCGAGAATGTCGGTAAGCTCGAGGTTTTCAAAATGGAGAAGAACCTTAATATTCTCGGTTCCATTTCCGGTATAGCACCGATGTTCGGATTTTTGGGTACGATATTTGGTGTAATCAAGATATTCTATCAGATCGCGCAACAGAACAGTCTGGAAATTGATACGATTTCAGGTGGTTTGTACGTAAAAATGATTTCTAGTGCGGCCGGACTACTTGTCGGTATGATTGCTTACGCGGCGTTTCACTACCTGCAACACATGATTGACCGTGTCGTGAACAAGATGGAAGTGAATGCGGTTGAATTCATCGACTTGCTCGAAGAACCGGTGAAGAGCTGATCTGTAAAAACAAAAACAACTATCAATGAACCTACGCAGAAGAAAGAGTCATTTTGGAGAGGTGTATTCCGCTTCCCTGAATGACATTATGTTCTTTCTCCTTCTGTTCTTCCTGATCACCTCTACGCTGGCAACGCCCAACGTCCTGAAGTTGCTGTTGCCTTCCGCGAAAAGCAGCTCACAGTCGATCAAACATCCGCTGACCATTCTTGTCACTGCTGATCTGCAATACGCCATCAATAACACACCGGTGCCGGCCGATCAGCTGGAGATGGCGATTAAAAATGCCATCCAAGGACAGCCTGATCCAACAGCATTACTCAAAGTAGACAAAACAGTTCAGGTACAGAATCTGGTTGACTTGCTGGATATCGGCAGTCGACTGAAGATTAAAATGGTTCTGGCCACTCAGACTTCTAAGCAATAATAGTATATGGATGCTCGCATCCGTTCGCGGTCACTTTTTCTCACGGTACTCATTCACGCAGCACTCATCCTTGCGATGATTTTTGCCGTGATGCGTACACCTAATCCGCCGTTCCCGGAAACCGGCGGTGGCGGCGGCGTATTGGTCAATATCGGCTACGTTGATCTGGCATCCGGCGACGTGCAGCCACTTTCAGAGGAGACCACCACCGACCCGTCGGTAGCTGATGTCACGCCAACGAATCAGCCCGAGGAGCAATTTGCCACACAAGAAACGGAAGAGGCTCCCGTAGCCAAGACCGACAAGACCGACAAGAAAAATGTAAAGCCGACGAAAACGGAACCGAAGCCTTCCACCCAGCCTAAAAAGCCGGTCGAAGAGCCGCGTAAATCGGATCCTCGTGCATTGTATCAAGGTAAAACCAACGGCAGCAAATCGCAAGGAACGGCAGCTACCGGTACCGGCGATCAAGGTGATCCGCTGGGTGATCCGAACTCAAAATATACGGGTAAGGGTGGACAAGGCGGCGGCACCGGAAATGGAAATGGTACCGGCACCGGTGATGGTGAGGGGCCGGGCATGGGAACCGGAAAAGGCGGCGGTGTTTCCTTTAGCCTTGCCGGCAGAAAATGGATGCGTACTCCGGCAATTTCCGACCGCAGTCAGGAAACCGGAAAAGTAGTGGTAGATATCACCGTCGATAAGAAAGGGAATGTCGTTAATGCCATTCCGGGTGGTCGCGGCTCTACTACCACCAGCGCGTATTTATTCCGACTGGCGAAAGAAGCGGCCATGAAAGCCAAGTTCAACGAAAGTCCGGACGACTCCGACATTCAAAAAGGTACGATCACTTTCATTTTTGTCGTGCAGTAATCTTTTAGTTCCACAAAAGGTTGGAGTACAAGCAGGTTCTCAATTATCTTTTCGCGCAATTACCGATGTTTCATCGTATTGGTGCAGCGGCCTATAAGGCAGATCTGTCCAATACGCAGGCGCTGATGAAGTTGCTGGATCATCCAGAAAACGGTTTTAAGTCGGTACATGTCGCCGGTACCAACGGCAAAGGATCGACCAGTCACATGCTGGCGGCGATCTTTCAAAAAGCCGGCTATAAAACCGGATTGTATACATCGCCACATTTATTGGATTTCCGTGAACGTATTCGCATTAATGGAATAATGATTCCGGAAGGTCGCGTTGTAGAATTTGTAAAACAGCATCAAGCAAAATTTGATCCCATCGGTTTGTCCTTCTTTGAATGGACGGTCGGACTCGCCTTTGATTATTTTAGAAATGAGCGTGTGGATATCGCTATTGTCGAAACTGGCCTGGGTGGGCGGCTCGATTCTACCAATGTCATACAGCCGGACTTGTCTGTCATTACCAACATCGGATGGGATCACGCGAACTTATTGGGCGATACGCTGGAAAAGATTGCCGGCGAGAAAGCGGGCATTATAAAGCCGGGAGTTCCAGTAGTAGTAGGAGAGCGGCAAGCGGAAATTGCTGCGGTGTTTACACAACGCGCACAGCAGTTGCAGTCACCATTGGTCATGGCTTCCGATCACTGGCAGTGCGCGCGGAACACTGTATCGCTAAGTGTCCAAACCATACATGTGCAGCGAGATCATCAGCCGGTATTTGAAGCGCTGCAGCTGGATCTTACGGGCGGCTATCAACTAAAAAACGTATTGACCGTTCTCGAGGCTGTACATCAGCTGCGAAGCAGCGGTTGGCAACTTTCTGACAGTAACATAGTGGATGCCTTGGCTGACGTTCGTAGGCTAACCGGACTCAACGGCAGGTGGCAGGTATTGTCCGAGCAACCGCTGATCATATGCGATGTTGGTCATAATGTAGACGGTATTCGCGAGGTGGTTACCCAGATCAATAGTACACCGCACCGTAACCTTCATATGGTCTTCGGCATGGTGAAAGACAAAGATGTGCTGCCAGTATTGCGCTTACTACCGGCATCAGCTGCCTATTATTTTTGCGAACCGGCGTTGCCCAGAGCCTTGCCGGCCGAGGAATTATCAACTCAGGCGAAACAGGCAGGGTTGGAAGGTGATGTCTTTCACTCAGTATCCGATGCGCTTGCCGCTGCACGAGATGCTGCGCAGCCGGATGATCTGATTGTGGTTGGCGGAAGTACTTTCGTAGTAGCGGAAGTCGCCGGACTCAAGTTCAAAAAGTAACCTTTGCGAGATAAAAACGATTCTGTCGGAAGGCGGGAATGATCATCGTGGACTCATCCACTTGTTTGGCTGCACGTGCGATCACGGTTATCCGTTCAGCTTCTTCGAAAAGAATATCGGTTTTCTGATTGCCTTGTCCGTCGATCCATCCAATCATGACAGATGATCGTCGGTCAATGTACTTGTTAAAGATGGCATAGAAACGACCGCCGGTAATCAGGCTGCAATACGAACTTTGATACCCGTCATCGTCCATCGAATTTTGCTCCTTTTGTATCACGTTGTTCCATAACATACCGCCTTCCGGATTAAAGGAAGCTGCGATAATGTTTCCATAGCGGTAGTAGGTATGTGTGATCATGGTTTGTGTGTAATAATCCCAGAAGGTGCGGGAAGATTCCACGTAGGATTCTGCGATGACGGCAGCTCCGCCATCTTTACGCAATAAGAGACGATCGATATAATAATTGAACAATTCTTTTTTTCGAAAATCATTGCGGTCGGAAATGGATTTTTGGAGGAGCTCGTCGGTGAACGGTGCAAAATGAATGACGGCTTCCGTCAGACTGTCTTTACGCAGGGAGGTATAGAAAACGCCGGCGGAGGCGAGCATTCCTGTCTCCGAATAAAACCCGGCTACTGCGAGTCGGTGGTTGAGTACATCATCCGCAATGGAAATGTCCGTAAGGAATTTACCCTCCAGCTTGATGTCATGACGAATGATACGATCCGAGGAGTTGTGGTGCCCGGAAATGGAGAAATAACTTTCACCGGGCAGCTTTACGCGCTTGTCGGTAGTGTATTGTACGCCTAGCAGGTAGAAGTCGCTTTCATTCGTGAGTAAAAAATGGGTAGGCGAGAAGCGCCGTATGGGCGAGAAGATATTCCACTCCTTTTTGTATAGCTTTTGCAGTGACGTGTCCATCACCACGGCGATGATGGTTTGCTCCGAATCTTCTTTGTCGGCCTTGCGATACGTGAAAGCAAACTTGGAGCGGTCTTTACTGAAGACAATAGCCGGTCGGCGGTCATCGTCGAAACGCACAAACGGAAAATCGTCTAACAAAACTGAATTTCCTTTTAAGTTCCCTTCCTCGCTGATGTATTGCGCATATACTTCGTAGCCACTGCCCGAAGGTTTGTCATTATAACTGATCATCAGCACCTGATTGCTGATCAGTTGTAAGTCGATGATTCTTGCATTTTCCTGCGCTGCTTGCACTTCTTTCTCCCATGATAAATTCAAGGAGGCGTTGAAGAATTGTAGCAGATAGCGGCGATTTTTGAAATTACTACCTTCGGCACCACGGTCAAAGGCGATGTTGCTGCGAAGTATAAAATAGCCGTTATCAGTAGCGCCAAGAATTTTAAGATAGGAGAAACGGCTGTTGTCGTCCAGTTCGCGCGACCAGGTTACATCATAACCAAACGTGATGGCTGTGGTGAAAAGGAAGACAAAGAGGAGAAGCGCTTTTTTCACAGGTGGATAAATCGTACTTAAAGGTAGCGACAAAGTCGGATTTACGATAATTAACAACAAAAGTCATACCGAAAATATCAGCTGATAGATATTTGGCGAAGCTGTAACTGTACGGCAGCGAGATTATTCTTTTACAAAGCGATAGCCGCCTTTTTCAGCGCCCCAAACCTGTTCTTTTTTGTCGTTGTATCCGCGATCCCAGCTGACGAGTAGCTTGCGTTTTACGACGACCTCTGACGTGGTGTAAGTCGCACCACGCCGATCGCTGGGGCAGTTTTCACCGACAGTTCCACCTACGAAAGAGTTGCCTTTTTTAATAAGTTGAACAGCGCAGCCCGACTTCTCGGTCAGTGAATCAGGATGTAATTTCTCAACGGCTTCCGGTTTTCCGGCGAAGCGCAAGGGATCCGACAAGGTATAAATTGCACTTTCGAATTTTCCGGGAAAGGTTTCCTGCACATGATACACCCGCTGGCGATAGGGTTTTTCCTGATATCCGGCCACGGCCTGTTCCACATACAGCCAATAACCGTCGGTACGATCTTTCCAGATGGGAATCATCTGCAGACGGATGTCAAAGTAATTGGCGGTGTCTTGTTGATGTTGTGCCGTTGAATTGTAGGAGCCGGCCATACAGCTAATTAATTTTTTTAAATCGTTGGACTGTGCACCTGCTATACATTGAAACAGCAGGAAGCTGATTAAAAGAAAAACACTTCTCATGATACCTTAAATCAATTTAGATAATCTTTATCAAACGAAATAAAAATAATTATCCTGTTGCTTTCACTTTCTCGCCACCAGATAATCTACAATCACTTTAGCAGTTACGGAATCAATTTCTGCACCGTAGATTTTAATCATCTTGTCGACGGTTTTTTCCCAGGCAGCGCGTGATAGTTTGGGTTGCATCAAGGAGTAACGAGCTGTATGACACGTCTGGCAGTTGGCAATGAATTCCGCCGCTCCCGGACCTTTATCGATAGTGAGCGGTACTTCGTTGGCTTCCGGGAGATTGTTAGCTGATGCTTCACTAGAAAGCTCCGAATGATCGGTGTTGCCGACGCAACCCATTAATAGCGACAGCGAACATGTTATCGCAAATACACGTGTTGTAACTACACGGAAATTTTTTTGAAACAGGCGGTGTCTCATTTTTCAATGACAAATAAAGGTAACTGTTCAATTTCATTTTTCATGTATCCACTGCGGTTCCATTGTTTCCACGGTTGCGTTTCTCCGTTGGTGCCGGTGGCTTTGACCATCAGGTAGTAATTGCCTTCGCGATCGGGTGTCCAGGTATACCGCCAGCGGCGCCAGCTGTATTTTCCCAATTCTTTATCGAGCCGAGCAGCCGTCCATGTTTTACCGCTATCTATTGATAATTCGACTTTCGCAATGCCGCTACCGCCATCAAAAGCGAGTCCTTGTAATTCTACCGCTTCATCTTGGGTGAGTGTGCTTCCACCTTCCGGATAAACAAACAAGGATCGCAATGCTATTCGATGAATAGGTTCTGTTTTTTGCGCCAATGAATCCGGTGTTTCGTTACCGTTGCAACTGCCCAGCGGAATTTTGTACGCTTTCTGCATCCAGAATCCTTTGAAGGTATCGTTGTAGACTTTGATTTCGTTCAGCATGCCGATCCAGTAGGTAGCGTACCAGCCAGGGACGACTAGTTTCAGCGGATAACC
>CAINVI010000357.1 GCA_903854075.1 Candidatus Pollutiaquabacter sp.
GCACACTTTGATTATGCGAAATCATTTCAACAGTTGGATTATGCTGCGTTGAAAAATGATCTCACCGCTTTGATGACCGACTCGCAAGATTGGTGGCCGGCCGACTGGGGACATTACGGAGGATTTTTCATTCGTATGACGTGGCACAGTGCGGGTACGTATCGTATCGCCGACGGTCGTGGCGGCGGCGGAACAGGCAATCAACGCTTCGCTCCGATCAACAGCTGGCCGGATAACGGAAACCTCGATAAAGCGCGTCGCTTGTTGTGGCCTATCAAGAAAAAATATGGTAACAAAATCTCCTGGGCGGATCTGATGATTCTCGCCGGAAACGTTGCGCTTGAATCCATGGGATTCAAAACTTTCGGTTTCGGTGGTGGTCGTGTCGACATCTGGCAACCGGAAGAAGATATTTACTGGGGACTTGAAAACGAGTGGCTGGGCGACAAGCGTTACAGCGGAAACCGTGAATTGGAAAATCCGCTCGCAGCCGTACAGATGGGTCTCATCTACGTAAACCCGGAAGGCCCTAACGGAAATCCTGATCCTGTTGCTTCCGGTCGTGATGTGCGCGAAACATTTGGTCGTATGGCAATGAACGATGAAGAAACCGTTGCGCTCGTAGCCGGTGGTCACACGTTCGGTAAAGCGCACGGTGCCGGCGATCCAAAATTAGTTGGTCCTGAGCCGGAAGGTGCGCCAATTGAAGCACAGGGTCTCGGATGGATCAATTCCTTGGGCAGCGGCAAAGGCGTTCACACTACTACCAGTGGAATTGAAGGCGCCTGGAAACCGAATCCTACGAAATGGGACAACGGTTACTTCGATATGTTGTTCGGTTACGAATGGGAACTGACGAAGAGTCCTGCTGGCGCTCACCAATGGGTGGCGAAAAACTGTAAGCCGGAGCACATGATTCCGGATGCTCACGATGCGAGCAAGAAACATCCGCCGATGATGACCACAGCTGATTTGTCGTTGCGTTTCGATCCGGCCTACGAAAAAGTTTCTCGCCGTTTCCACCAGGATCCGCAAGCATTTGCTGATGCATTTGCACGTGCCTGGTTTAAACTTACGCACCGTGATATGGGACCGAAGTCGTTGTACCTCGGACCAGAAGTTCCGAAAGAAGAACTCATCTGGCAAGATCCAATCCCTGCTGTTAATCATCCATTGGTGGATGCTAACGATATCGCAACGCTAAAAGGAAAAATACTGGCTTCCGGATTATCGGTAGCTGAATTAGTAAGTACAGCATGGGCTTCGGCCTCGACGTTCCGCGGTTCGGACAAGCGCGGTGGTGCCAACGGAGGACGTATCCGTTTAGCTCCGCAGAAATTCTGGGAGGCCAATCAGCCGGCACAACTTGCTAATGTGTTGAGCAAACAGGAAAGCATTCAGCAGGAGTTTAATGCCAATGCAACCGGAGGCAAGAAAATCTCCATGGCGGATATGATCGTACTCGGTGGCTGTGCAGCCATTGAGCATGCAGCGAAAGCGGCAGGACACTCCATCACGGTACCGTTCACTGCCGGACGTGTTGATGCATCACAAGAACATACCGATGTAGAATCGTTTGCTGTGCTCGAGCCACAAGCCGATGGTTTCCGTAATTACCAAAAGAAAAATTATTCCGTACATGCGGAAGATTTACTGGTAGACAAGGCGCAGTTGTTGAAGCTGAGTGCACCGGAAATGACAGTATTGGTTGGTGGATTGCGCGTACTCGGTGGTAACACCGGCGGTTCGCAGCACGGTGTTTTCACGAAGCGTGTTGGCCAGCTGACGAACGATTTCTTTGTGAACCTGCTGGACATGGATACGACGTGGACACCGGCCGGCGACGGTTACGAAGGTCGCGATCGCAAATCCGGTGCGGTGAAATGGACCGGAACACGTGTGGATTTGATCTTCGGTTCCAACTCACAACTGCGTGCGTTGGCAGAAGTCTATGCGCAAGATGACAACGGCAACAAGTTCATTCACGATTTCGTATCCGCCTGGAACAAAGTCATGAATCTCGATCGTTTCGATCTGGCGTAATTGTAATCGGTTTTTAAAACAAAAAGGCGACTCGGAAACGGGTCGCTTTTTTTATTGGCAGTATTCCAGTGCTCCGGCAGCAGCGACTTCACTTACTGTTTCGCTGTCGCCATCCATAACCGGTATATTCCGTATCACTACGGATAAATTATTGGAGCGAATAGAAATCTTCGATCTCACCGGCCGTGCAGTAAACTGCACGCTTGAAGACGGTAACAACGAAATCAATTTAAGCCGCGAAGCAGATGGCGTGTATATGCTGCGCGCTTTTTTACAAGACGGCAACGTGAAAACGATTCGGTTGGTGAAGGGGTGAAACCCTCTCCATTAATTCGACTTCCCTACCACCTGCCAGCTGTACGTGCCGCCGTTATCAACGATGCCCCAGTAATCGAATGAACCCACAGCGCGATCACCATTAGTATTCAGAATAACAGGTCCGGTAATACCGAAATACTGGTTCGCTTCTTGTGTAAAGTCAGCCTTCAGCTGGGTAAAATCACTCAACACACCCGGATACGAAGAAACAGTGCGTGCAATCACCCACATCGCATCGTACACCGACAATGCATAGGCGTCAGGCTGAATTCCCGTACTATTGTAAATTGATGCAGCAACATCATCCAATCGCGGATGCGCTACATCCGGCAATCCAAAATTCGGCGCAAAAAAACTGGTTGCTACTGCAAAATTACGTGCATCTATATCGTTCAGTAACGCTGCACTCTGTACTACACCATCTCCGCCGTACCACTTGACACTCCTCAGCACGGTGTCATTCGCCGCCTGGCGGAAGAGATCCACACATTCATCAAATGATGCGAGATAAACCGCTACCTGATCTACACCATACGTGGTACTGTATTGCTGTACCTTACTGCGCAACTGTTGAATCACTGAAGTAAAATTTGTGGTGGTAACGGCGTAAGGCGCCAATGCATCCACCTGTCCTCCCTCCGCAACAAAAGCAGCATTGACACTTGTCTGTAATCCAAGATTGCCGGCATCATTACGCGCCAGCGTTATCACCATTTCTTTTCCCTGGACATACATCGTCCGACTCATCGCTTGTCCTTCCGGTCCGTCACCGGGACAAAAACGAAACAACGCATCGTCAGCAATTGCCAGACTCGAGGCTGTACTTCCCTGGCTAATCACCAACATATTGTTATCGTTCGCAAACTGACGAACGGCGCCGCACTCCGCACTGGATTGCGGACCAATGACAAAACGAACACCTTTATTTTTCGCCAACTGAATCGCCGATTTAGCTGAAGCGGTATCGAGTTGAGTATCGTACACCAGAGTGGACAAGCGATACATTGATCCGCGCTGCTCCAGGTATTCGTTGACATCTATCAATGCCAGATTCATCGCTGCCTGCGAAGTAATCCCGAGCGACGACCAGTTGCCGGTAATGGAATACAATCCACCAATGTTCAGTGTAATAATCTCGTCGTTGTCTTTATCGTGCTCTTTTTCACAAGAGGTAAAAAAACTAAGCGATACAACAAGCAGTAAAAGCAACTTCAATTTCATGGTTCTTTAATTAATAAGAACACGAAGGTAATGAAATTAGGAATCTACTTTTTACTTCGATTAGATTATAGCCGGTTTTTCCAAGACCGTTTTAATTAACTAATTATTGGATTAACCAACTTGTACTTTGAAAATTGAAGGCTGAATTTTGTACGCCTAATTCTTAAAGCTATCAATCCCGATGCTGCAAATCAAAATAGAAACCAACGACCAGAAAATCACGGCCGGTTTCGTCGTTAATTTTATAATCAAACTGATGTAAGTATCCCAGTTGAAGGGTGGATGTCGCAGTTACTTTATATCCCAAAGACAATTGCGCACGGTTACGCTCGAAGTAAGGCTCATTATCCGTAAAAAATAATTCATTGCTAGCGCTGATTATAAAGGGCTTGCTTCCGTCCTTGATCTTACCAAATGGATACAAAACTCCTAGCCGGTAACGGAAACGGTTTCGATAACCGTTACTCGTCCAGCGAAGCTCTGTCCGATAGCGCTGTTCTATCTTGAACCGGCCAATTTCTTGTATAAGTTGTATCTGAGGCCAAAGACGGAACTCATCGTTATTTTTAGGTAACTCAAAGTTTCCGCCTTCGCGATACGTCTGATAACTACCGGCTCCCAGTGTAAGAATTATATTCTTATTTGGTCGGTAATTGAACCCGCCTTTATATTCATAATAATGGAATTCATTATAAAAAGAAAGCGAGCGTAATTGCGCCTCTCCGAATAAACTCCACCGGTCGTTTACAGTATATTTAATATTGAGAATATTCCAACTACCTAATCCTTCGCCATTCCCTAGTGATAGCGTTGGACAAAGGAAACATATCCAAAATAATCGCTTAAGCATTTCAGCTTTTCACAAAATGCGCCCGATAGGTTTCGGAAGTCATTGTAGTGGAATCGTATTCCGTCTCCTCATACTTGAAATTATTGGCATCGAGCTGGATGATGTTCGCTTCTGCGGGCGGCGGCGGAGAGAGGGGGATTATTTACATGATCCCTTAAAGAGGGAGCATCAAGTCAAAAATGCCGCTCGCTGCGCTCACTACTATTTTATTTTTCCGAAAAGCCTCAAACTACGTTTGGACTTTTCTTCAAAATAAAATACCCGGCTTTGCCGGGCATTTTTGACTTGCGGAGAGAGGGGGATTCGAACCCCCGATACCCTTTTGGGGTATACACACTTTCCAGGCGTGCTCCTTCAACCACTCGGACACCTCTCCGGTTGAGGATAAAAAAGCCGAAAAACAGCTTAAAAAGCCGCTTGTCGGCGAATTGGAGCACAAATTTACGAAAAATTAGCGTGTGTGTCAACTGCATCCAACAGGTACTCTGCAGCAGGATCAAACTAAATAAACGAACGCCGTTGATTACCAACCAGGACAGTTTTTTTTTAATTACGGTCAACCAAAATCAGGACGAGACAGGGACTGCCGACTAAAGACCGCCGACTGAGGACCGCCGACTCACGCTGATTTATGTTGAGCTTGCCGAAACAGCTTGCCGAAGCACCACTACTCCACCACCATCCGCACCTGCTGCTGCGCCTTTACACTGCGAATGGTGATATGATAAACGCCCGGAGCTAAAACGGCTCCTTGTACTACGCTTGCAACCGTAAACTCGTTCATGCCGCTGACCATCCACACACCGTCACGCTGTGCAACGGTTCTACCGAGTGCGTCGGTCACTACCAAACTCACCTTCTCGTTGTGCTCCGCATATACGCGCAAATATTTTGCAGCAGGATTCGGATAAACACTCACTGCCCATTCCGGCTTTACGGTTGGCAATAAGCCACTGCTCAACGGGCCCATAGTTCCGTCGCAGGAAATGTTCTGCGCATAAATACCACGGTCGTTACGTTCATCTTCCCACACCGCCACCACTTGTGGATTCAATCCGGCAATCAAATTCTCCGGCGTTAACTGTCCGCGCGACTTATTGCTGGCGACCGTTGAAATCGCAATCGATGGAGTCGCCCACTGTGTCGCTCCGAGGTAGTCAATTTTGGTGGCATACATCGTATTGTTGCCAAAAGAACCTTCCCCGTATATAATGATCATATTACCACACAACTCTTGCATATCGTACGGCTCATCATACGCCGCCGTGATTGGTGTGACCGGAATTCCGTCCGGCAACCAAAGCGCAGCGCCGGTCAGCGGATCAAAGGACTGCACGGTAACTCCGGCAGAACTTTGTCCTGGATCGGTTTCTTTCATCAGCACCATCGGATACGGCATCGTTGGCGTGAAACGAACTTTCGGCGACATCCGCTGTGAGGATACTCCGGTGCCGGCGTTTGTACCGTTAATACTCCATAAGTTACCGATGGCATCGATGTGTTGTAAGAAGACTTCGTTCAACGAAGGCGAGGTTAAATTTCCACTCTGGTAGGCAATGTATGCGCCGTTGCTGCCATCGCTGATCACGGATGGAAACGAAAAGAACGGAACAAGAAATGTAGATAATTGGACCGGCTGTGCCCACACCGCGTTACCGTTAATATCGTATCGCTGCATATACATCGTGCATGACGGTAAACCAAAATTTCCTACGGCACGGTAGTAACAAATCATGAACTCGCCATTGTCCATCGGAATAACTTGAGGCGTGATGTAGCCTACCGTAAACGTAGAATCAATGATGCGTTTCGGTGCACCGGGCCAAAATACATTTCCGCCAAGACTAATCCGCTGAAATGAAATCCAGTCCTTCGGTGTGCCATCCGCCTGCCATGCAATCACCGCATCGCCGTTGCTCATAATTCCAACAGCAGGACCAATGCCGCCGGCTGCTGCCGGATCAGTCAATGGAATTCCTGCCGTGCTCCAAAGGAAACCGCCGGAAGCAGACATACGATACGCCACTACATCGAGTATGCCAGAACGTTCATCCTGAAACGCGGTAACGAAACTGTTGTCGGGCGCAACTTTCATATCGTACTTGAATACCGCCGTGCTTTGCGGATAACTTGAAATGGTTGATCCGTTCGGAGAAAATGCGCGATTGCCGGCATAGTCCAACACCTGCATGCTGAAATCATACGTGCCTGTACCATTTTGATTGAAATAAGTGACAAACGTATTGTTCACTGCTCGATCCAGTCCAATAATCGGCACCGCTTCTTCAATGGCCGGCGCGTCGGAAACCACGGTATTGGTTGCCGGATTATTCACAAACTGAGCAGCAGCGGAAAGGCTGATACTTACAAAAACCAGTGTAAAGATTTTTTTCATGATGAGGTGGTATTGGGCAGAGGGTAAATGTAACAACAATTGCAATTAACAGCACCTATGACGTTAGTCATGGGTGAAGGTCGATATCAACGAGGAGTGCTGCGTAAAACGTTGTGAAAGCTCCTGTCGTTTGGCCATTTCAAAATCAGCAAAATCAAAGCCGGGGGATACCGTACAGCCGACAAAGGAATAGCCTCCTGAAGGCACTGAACAACGGGAAGCAAACCAATAACCGGCAGGAACAACAAACTGAAAATGCTGACCCTGCTGTGGATCATTGCCGATGATGATAGTACTGGCTTCCCCTTCCGGGGTAATCATGAGCAGCTCCAACGGGTCGCCGGCATAAAAATGCCACACTTCATCGGAGTGAATACGGTGAAGCGCCGACAATGCGCCCGACGGCAACAAAAAATAGATGGCTGTCGAAAAAGCCCGGTCGCCGTTGAAACGGTCCGGTAATGCCGAATGTACGATCACTTCCGGACTGCGGTATGTTTCTGCATAAAAACCGCCTTCAGGATGCGGTTGCAGGTTATATTTCTGAATGATTGATTCTGAAGAAAGTGGTTGCATACGACAACAAAGAACGCATTTTTTATCAACACGCTTAAAATGACTAGGGCTTTACGACCTGTACACCTATGGCTACATTATTTTCCAGCAGTGAGTAATCGGAGGATTCCAGCAACCCGTCACCGTTCAAATCAAAAGCATTGTAACCCGACAACACACCACTGAAAGCACTCTCAATCGCTCCCATGTCCCCGATGTTGACTATGGCATTCTTTATCGGCAAATCCCCGGAATAAAAACCCCATACACCTGTTGCCAACTCCACCATATTATTGCCATACGCTTTGTTCGCAGCGCTGGTGAAATTATACGTGAACGAAGTAGTGTTTAGTGTTTGTACCGCTGACGTCCATGTTTCTATGGCATTACGATGACTCACGGAAATCCAATAATCGCCGACTGGCGTAGTGGGAAATGCAACAGCACCGGTTCCAAGATGTGTCAGTACAATTTTCTTACTTGCCGTAGGTACGGCCGTATTGGATGAACTGTAAATAGAAACGGTAACCGTATCGCTCATCTGATTGGTTGCACCGGCAACGCCTTGATTCAATAACACAGTACGCATGGTGGACGATCCAATATAATAACCTTGAATCAAACAACGTATGGAAAAGTTGATCCCGAATTTTATAAAGGTATTCGTGGAGGTCCCGCTGCAGGAACCGCAGACTACGCTAATCACGCCGCTCGTCATGGCGGCAGTAACCGTCATGGTAATCTGCGTTGTGCTGTTGACTACATAGTTGGTAGGTCCGACAGAAACATTATTCACTTTTACATCAGTAACACCGGAAAATCCACTACCGGTAATGACGACTGTAGTGCCCGAAGCGCCGGTTGCCGGTGAGAAATTGGAGATGATAGTGGCTGCCGGTTGTATCACGGTGTATGTTCCGCTAACCGTACAACCGTTGGTAATATCTGTTACAGTAACCGAATAATTGCCGGCAACCACTGCCGATAAATCTTGTGTAGTGCTGCCGTTTGACCAACTGTACGAATAATTACCACTGCCCGATGCCAGTGTTATGTCAACCGCTCCATTAGTCAAACCAAAACACGTAGCATTGGTTGTTGCTCCGGATAGTGTTAAGGTGTTTACGACAATGTTTGTACTGGCCGTTGAGGTACATCCGTTCGCACCGGTAGCAGTAGCGGTTACTGTATATGTTCCCGCACCAACGGCCGGATTAAACTGACTGCCGGTTACACCCGTTCCGGAAAGTGTTGCATTCGCCGGTGAAAACACCAACGTAACCGGCGAGGAGTTGGTACATAATGGGGCAACACTGTTGATGGATACCGCAGGTCCGTTATTCACGGTGACGACGACTGTGTCTTTTGAAATGTATCCAGATGGAGAATAGGTCCCCGTCAAGATGTAGGTCGTCGTTATTGAAGGATTCGCATTGGGATTACTGACAGTGGCTGAGGATAGTCCTATCGTTGGCGACCACGAATACACCATGCCGGAAATCGACGCTGCGCCGATGGTTGTGGATGCACCGGAACAAATCGTTTTGTCGACACCCGCACTCACGTTAAGTGCAGTTCCGTCCACTCGGATATTATCGACGTACAGATTATTTCCGTACCGACCAATGTTTCGAAAGGCGATGACAATGTTGTTACCGACGAATGTATTCAAGCTGATGGTTTCCTGGCGCCACTGCGTAGCGCCAGGCGTAAACTCGGCGGTGCTGGTCGTCCCAGTAGTATTAAGCGCCGAACCTGATTTTAAGTAAATAGAGCTGAAGGTTGAACCACAGTTTGTAGATACCAATACTTGAAAGGAATCAATATACGAAGTGAGCGAATAGGGTTGATACGCCACATCAAACTTCAAGGTGGCCGCTGAAAAAGCATTCAAGTCAATGGTTGCAGAACGAAACTCATCGTAAGCTCCTGCTGCATCCACGCTGTAGTTGTCGTAATACATGCTGTTAGGCGTCGATCCGAATCCTCCGGCGCCACTGAATCGGGCCCAAGCTTTCGCATCATTGCCGGCATCTACGTTCGTCCAGTAAGTCGGCGGAAAGGTAGAATCTTCGAATCCTTCGACAATGGAAAGCTGACGACCAACCGTGCTGATGTACGCGGTCTGCGTTATTGTACTGCTGGTGGTACCGTTCGACACCGTAAGTGTGACATCGTAATTACCAACACTGGAATAGGTAACCGCCGGTGTGGCAGACGTGGAAGAAGCGGGCGTTCCGCCGGGAAACGACCATGTTCTCGAAACGACATTACCGGTCGACAAGTCGGAGAAGTTGACCGTTCCACCGACACACGGCTTAGTATTATCAGCCGCAAAATTTGCCGTCATCGAGCGAAGATTGCTGATGGGTGTTTCAAACACACCACGACCGTAGGTAAATGCGCGTAAGGCGGTATTAGAGGTGCTGTCGTTATAAATGGACATGTCCACAATCGTCGTCCGCGAGGGAAGTCCGGTGCTGTATAACGTCCAGGTGGTAGCTGTTCCTGTTTTGTAATAAACGGATCCGCCCGTAGCGACAAACACCAGTTCGTTGGTAGAGAAAAACTCGTCGGCAATAATTGCAGTGTGATTATACGCCGGAAGATTATAAGTAACGTTTGTCCACGTTGCGCCATTATCGGCAGACCGATACACTTTGGTATTAGTCGTAATATAAATGACGTTGTTGTTTGTTTTAATGGACGTGATGTGCGCTTCGTTACTGGTTGCGTTCGGTAAATTCACCGTGGTAAACGTCGGCGTAGTAGCTTGCGCATTGGTAGACACGTGAATCTTCTGATCAGACGTAACCACATATAAGCGATTGGGATCATTGAAATGCAGATGCATTTTCATAATCATCACACCCGTGTTAAAAATATTCGTCCACGTTGGTGTACCGGACGTAAGATTGGTTGTCCGCCACACTACTGTATCACCTACGAAAGCAAGATTCGAATTACTGCGGTGAAATGTGATGTCGGAAAAATCGGTCACGCTGGCCGGAAGTCCGTAAGTGGCTTCGCTGCCGTTCACCAAACGACGTTTCGGTGTTGCAACACCTCCCCAGTCCGGTAAGAAATAATAGACCATCGAACTGTTGGAACGATAATCGAATACACAATGTGATTGCCAGTCGCCTCCGCGATTAGTATACCAGGTAGTAGAGGTGGCATACAATTCACCGTTATCCTGCGTACCGATACTCATCATATCGCGGCGCGTTGGGCTGCAACTGCCGTGATAGATCTCATAGCCGTATAATCCGTCGCTTTTCGGTGACCAATTGTTGCCGCCGTCGGTGCTTAACCACACGCCGCCATCATTCATGTTCCAAAGCTGTGACGTGTTGTACGGACTGACTACAATCTGGTGCATGTCGGTATGTACTTTTTGATACCAGACCGTCATTTGCGTCCAGGATGTTCCACCGTTGGTGGATTTCCAGACATTGTGTGCTACGAAATAAACAATGTCGCGGTTGGTGCGATCCACGCCCAGTCCGGTGTTGTAATCCCCTTGTCCGGGATCAGCAGAGTTGTCGGAGTAACCCGTGAGGAATGGAGAGAGATTATCTTTCATGGCGGTGAAGCTTGTACCACCATTAGTAGATCGGAAGAGCGTTCCGCCTTTCGCATTCATGAAAAAGTAAACGTAATTGCTATCGGCCGGCGTGACAGCGATACGCGTTCCGCCGCCGGTAGAATAGCCGGTAGGAATATAAATTCCGGAGGTGACTTGTGTCCATGTGTCACCAAAATCATTCGACAGATACAATTCGGCATTACGTGTAGATGCAAACAAAACACGACTAGTAGTATTTGCCTTTCGCACCATGTCGTCGAAAGCGATATTGCCCGACTTGAGTGTCCAGGTTGCTCCGGCGTTGGTGGTTTTATAAATACCGGTATTGGTGGCTGCTACAATTACTTGATTATTGTTCGGATCCATGATCATCTCTACGATGATCTTTCCCGTCAGTGTAGTTTGGGTAAACGTAGTTCCGCCGTTGGTAGATTTCCAGACACCGGATCCGCTGGAGTAGTAATTATGATCGCCTCCGCCAAGGTAAATGGTCTGATCGTTAGTGTGATCGATACACACAGAGGCAAAACGCGTGTCCAGTGAAAGAATATCACTGCCAGGTGCTACACTCCACGAAGTTCCGCCGTTGGAAGAAATAAAAAGACCTCCGCGTGCACTAACGGCATAAAGCGTGGAGGAATTGGTCGGATGAAATTTCATCTGACTCACCCGGCTGATGCCATGGATTTGTCCGGAAGCGTTGGTCGGAAAGAAGTCCGCCTTGTACGGCGTCCAGGAGGCTGACTGTGAAAAGACTAATGAGCCACTAAACAACAGCAGCACCAACAAGAAGATGGACCGAAGGGTGTTCATGGATTATTTCTTTTCCTGTTGTTCCTCTTGTTGCTTCAACCAGATTTGTGTGCGCTCTTCATACGTAAGAATATGTCCGTCTTCCTGCACCCACGGTTTTACTTCGCGTGCCCAATTCTCAAACCGCTTGGTTTGGTACTTCAGGTATTCCGTACGTTCCAACTCGGCGCCGGTGAGTTTTTTCTTGCGACGCTCTTCGCGTTCACGTTCACGTTCTTCTTCTTTGGTAAGCTGGCGGCGTCCGTTCTGGTTGCGTTCCATCTCTTCTTCTTCACCCGGCGGACGGACATGTGTTTTCCAATACTCGTCATACGCTTTCCGCGCAGCGAAATAATTGGTATTAGGATCTTCCATCATGGTCACCCAAACCGGTGTTTCCATGGAAGCCGGTGTCGGCGACGACTGACCATGAGCGGAAGCGGCGCTGATGAAAATGATAATAAATAAGGAATATAGAAATCGCGCCATTGTCATGCCGTAGATTATCAAAAATACTGAATTTGTGGGGGTTAGGCAATACGGCCAATACTAAAAAACCCACAATAAGACATTAATAGATAGGTCAAAGGCCCAGTAAACGATATTACTTGGGTAAAAGTGATATTTTGGGCGGCGAATATCCTCAAATCTCTACGTCTCTATTCCTAATCCAAATAATCGTGGCGACCACTAACCCCAAATACCAAATCAATTTTCTGCTTTTTTCATCAACCCTATTTTTTCTGTGTACATTTTTTTATCTAAATATCGCCATCGCAAAAAATAACGAAACCCACCTGACAAAAAACGGCGCTTCCAACTACCTAATCGTTCTACCGGATAAACCCAATGATAACGAACGCCGAGCTGCAACTATCTTGCAGGAGTATATTGAAAAAGTCAGCGGAGCAGAATTGGCTATTACCCGTGAATCTTCATCCCACCATAAAAATAATCAACCCAAAATTTTTATCGGAACGTGTAGCTCCGCCACTGCACTTTTTGCAAACTACCGTGATACGCTTCAGCTGGACGGCTATCGCCTAGTGACACACGAACATGATTTATTTTTACTCGGCGGGAAACGGAACGGAGTCCTCTATGCTGCCACCGCTTTTCTTGAGGACGTCGTTGGTTGCAGAAAGTTCAGCGCTGTGGCA
>CAINVI010000358.1 GCA_903854075.1 Candidatus Pollutiaquabacter sp.
ATACCTGGTTCTCTTCCTGGCTCTGGCCGATTTCAGTATTTGATGGTTTCAAAGATCCGGGTAATAAAGACATCAAGTACTATTATCCGACCAATGATCTGGTGACAGCTCCTGAAATTTTATTTTTCTGGGTAGCACGAATGGTTATCGCCGGATACGAATACATGCACGAAAAGCCGTTTACCAACGTATATCTCACGGGCATTGTTCGCGACAAACAAGGGCGCAAGATGTCCAAGTCCCTAGGGAATTCACCGGATCCGTTAGACCTGATTGCCAAATACGGTGCTGATGGTGTCCGTGTCGGCATGTTGTTGAGTTCACCGGCGGGTAACGATTTGTTGTTTGACGAGTCGCTGTGTGAGCAAGGCCGAAATTTCGCCAACAAGGTCTGGAACGCGTTCCGACTTGTCAACGGCTGGACGGTGGATGCTTCACTAAAAACGCCGGAAGTAAATGCCGTTTCCATTCGATGGTTCGAGCAGCGCTTTAATGCACAGCTAGCGGTCATTAACGATCACTATTCGAAATATAGAATGAGCGACGCCTTGATGGCGTCCTACAAGTTGGTTTGGGATGATTTTTGTTCCTGGTACCTGGAGATGGTTAAGCCCGCTTACAGTGAAAACGGTCCTGCTGCTATTGATGCAGCAACATATGCAGCTACACAAGGATTCTTCGAACAGCTGTTGAAAGTATTGCATCCCTGGATGCCGTTTATTTCCGAAGAGCTCTGGCATCATCTGCAGGAGCGTGATCAGAGCGACTGTATTATTGTTGCCGAGTGGCCTAAAGAAAACGTTGCCGATCAGGCGGTGCTTTCCGGCTTCGACTTTGCAGCGGAGGTGGTGGCGCAAGTCCGTAACATTCGTAGCTCCAAAGGTATTTCCCCACGTGAATCGTTGTCGCTGTTCCTCAAATCAGCACAGAAAATCGATACGACATTTCATGCCGTGATTAGTAAGCTTGCCAACCTGGATAAGCTGGAGACCACAGAAAGTAAAATCGACAATTCATTTTCATTTCTTGTCGGACAAACAGAGTGTTTTGTGCCGGTAAGTGGCAATGTAGATGTAGCTGCGGAGAAAGACCGTCTTCAAAAAGAACTCGAATACAATCAAGGATTCCAGAAGTCAGTTCAAGCTAAATTGTCCAACGAACGCTTTGTCGCTAATGCCAAGCCGGACGTTGTGGAGAATGAGCGTAAAAAACTGGCGGATGCCGAAGCCAAGATTCGTGCCATAGAGGAACAACTATTGGCCCTGAAATAATTGATAAGTGCTGTATTTAGTATAAAGAGGTAAATCTAACACTGTTATGAAACCAATCTTCGCTTTTATTGCCTTCTTTTTTATAGCAATCGCTGCTTCTGCTCAGGATACCTTGTATAAGCGCAATGGCGAAGTGGTCGTTGTGAAAATCAAAGAAGTGGGTTTGGATGAATTGAAATATAAATTACTGGATTATGAGGATGGACCGATGATTTCCATTGCAAAAGAAAATCTCATTAAAGTGGTATATGCCAACGGTAAAGTTGAGTATCTCTCCAAAGAGATGGATAATCCCGAGAATTATGCGGGGCAAAAGAAGAATGCAATAAAGACAGATTTTATTTCTCCTTTGCGCGATAATCTCTCCTTTATTTACGAGCGAAGTATACGTCCTGGCAGAAGTATTGAGTTTAATTTGGGAGTAGTCGGTGTTGGAATTGGCACGCGTGAATGGGATCAATCTTCCGGTGCGTTTTTCAGAGTGGGTTACAAGTTCATCAAATCGCCGGATTATTATATGCGTATGATGCGCTATTCGCACATTTTGAAAGGGAGTTATATTAGACCGGATTTTATTTTGGGAACTTACTCTATTACAAGAGAAGTAGATAATTCATATACTAACCCTAATCCACCATATAATATTATCAGCAACAAAACGAAGACGACTAGCGACGTTAGTTATGGTGCGATTCACCTTTCCTTTGGGCAGCAATGGGTATTTGATAATGTTTATCTAATTGATTTATTTTTTGGTTTGGGTTATGCCATTTCTGAAAGCAATGAAGGGCCTAATGATACTTATACAGTAGCCTATGGAATTACCGGCGGTGGAAGCGAAACTCCTTTTTCAGTCAGTGCCGGTCTTCGTGTTGGCTTTTTATTTAAATAGCTATTTGCTACTATAGCACCTTCTGAAAAATCCTGTAGCGCTTATATACGATTCCGCCAATACGCTCCATTTCGCTGCGCATCTTCGTATTGGTTTCCAGGATCAGGTGGCTGTCGCAAAAGGTAAAGTTTCGCTTGCGGGCCGCTTCGAAGAGTGAAATTCCCAGCAACGCAGTAAGTCCTTTTCCTTGATAGTCCGGATGCACGGCTCCTAGTAGCAGATTGAGCTGTTGAGTTTTCTTCATCGCAGCAAAAAC
>CAINVI010000359.1 GCA_903854075.1 Candidatus Pollutiaquabacter sp.
AAACATGATTGTCCCGTTAGCAGCGGATGTTCCTTGGGCGGAAAGCGAATCGAATCCGGAGCCGAGGTAGAACGTATTACAATTTGCACAGGTGTTATTTGATACTTCCCATAATTTACCGTTTCCTGCACTGTCAATATTTGACCAGGATGGATTTATGCCTGACGAAAAATCATTAAAGTAAAAGGGAGCAACAGCCGATTGGGATTTCATCGCAAGACTTTGCTTCGAATAAATAGGTTTTCGTTGTGAGGATGCTAGCGATGTTGATGCCGAAAGTGTGGCCGTCCAGTAAAATATCAGCACTGCGGAAATGGCGGTAAAAAGGGATTTCATAAGGAGGTGTTTAGATAGCCAAATTTAAAAATAATTCGAAGTATGCGTAGCTATTTCGAAGTGTATAAAAACGAAAAAGGTGCCTGTTCCGAAGAACAGACACCTTTTCAGTAATTGGATGATCCTAACTTATCGGTTGGAGATCATTACATTTTTGGTCATTACACCATTTTCAGTTTGAATGCGGATGGTGTAGATTCCTTCGGAAACATTTCCGAGGTCGATTTTCGCATTGTTCAAGCTGTTGAAGGTGTTGGTATAAACCGTTTGTCCGAGTGCATTGGTAACTGATACTGCTGCATTCGTTACATCACTGTTGATGAACAGCTGTCCTTTGGATGGGTTAGGGTAAACCATGAAGGAAGCGTTGCTGTTTACATTGTCAATACCAACTTGCGTTGCGGTTGGATTGTTAGGACGCAGGATGAAGCAAACGTTGAAGGCAACTTCAACAGCATTCCAAGTACCACCACCGATTTGGAAGAAGCCGGTGTTCGGGTTGAAGATGTCGGTAGCTGAACCAAGCGTGATATTGTTCGCGGTTTTCTGGTTGACAGCTACAAACCACTGGCCTTGGCCAACAGTAACTGGGCTAAGCAGCGGAAGTGTCAAGAACGCACCACCGGTATCGGCAGCGCTGATCACGTAATTACCGGTAGTTCCAACTATTGCATTCGGCAAGCCGCCTACTACGTCGAATACATCGACAGACATTGAATCGCCAATCGTAGCGCCTGCCAGGAAGAAGCTTACCGAGGTAAACTGTGAAGCCTGGTAAATGTCGAACATCTGGCCGAGGTAACCGGTGTTCGGAGCATTGAAGCCCAAGCCACCATTGTATGCACCGGCATCGATGTAGGTATAGTCACGCGCGTAGGTTGAATCGTCAACTACGAAAAGGTCATAGATGGTATCGTTGCTGGTGTTGGCATCAGCGCCGGTCATGGAGCAGATGTACTCGATGTAATAAACACCAGTATCGGATGGCGTGAAGGAAGTTCCTGCTGCCAGCTGCGCTGAAGTGTCGCCGGGGTTCAGAGAAGAAACGGTGTTTGAAATGCCGGTGTAAATATTGTTGAAGCTGCCATCGTAAACGTTGAAAGTCATCACTACGTTAGAAGCTGGTGCACTACCGAAGTTAGCTACGCTGGCGCTCAGCGCCAATGGCTGAATCTGCAACAGTGGAACACAGGAGTATTGACTTGGGTAAGCTGCATCAGCAATACCAATGTCATCCGCTGGAATGTCTTCGATGGATACATCGTCAAGCATCCAGGCGTAACCACAACCTGCAGAAGCTCCCAATGTGGTAGGACTGTAGAACTGGAAGCGCAGCTTTACCGTAGCAGAACCTGCTGCAATACTGGTGATGTCGAAGTTTACAACTTCAGGATTTGCGCCAGTGGTAGCGTTATTGGAGTTGTAGTTGTTGTTGACGGTAATTGGATTTACAGTGATTTGACTCCAGGTCGTTCCACCATCGTTGGAAACGAAAAGGAAGGTTGAATCAAAGTAAGCACGGTAGTACTGAGAGAACACGACGCGGGCAGACGTTGCTGCTGACAAGTCAATGTTGTTTACCGTTTCCAGGTTGGCGGTCTGGTCGCCGCTGCAAAGTAAGTCAGAATCAAACAGCGCAAAGCCGTTGGCAGCCGTTGCTGAGTTGATCGGTGCAATAGCGAAAGATCCTGCAGGACCAGCAGTGCCAATCACCCAGTTGTCAGTTCCGATTACAGCTGTCGTAGACCAATTGGCCGGATTGCTGAAATCATCTGACCAATACACCGTTGAGGTGCTGGGAGAAGGATTCGCGTTGCGGTGTAAGGATTGGATCGCTGCTTTGGCAGAAACGGCAGTATTTTGCTGTTCACGTTTTTTGCCGGTTGCAGATTTCATTGACAGTTGGGCGGAAGCCACGCTGGTGATGGCAACGGCAACGGCCAACAGAAAGTAGAACTTTTTCATGGTGTTGGTTTAGGTTGATTAATGATATGGCAAATTTAGAATTCTTTTCATTTCCTGCAACGCTGAAATCCGTCTTATAGTCTCTTAATCATCGATTTATTCGATGAATGGTTCCCTTTTTGAAGTTTTTCGAGCCCCGAAAGTTGGAATAAAAAAGGCCGGGCATTTGAGCCCGGCCGTAAACCTGAATAAACCCTTGTTCTTACTCGATTACGATTTTCCGGAAAGTGCGGTACTTGTCGTTGGTCAATGCCAGCATATAGACACCTGGAGCCAGGATAGAGACATCCAGTGACGTCTGACGTAAGTTGTCGACGGTGTCGTTATAAACCTGATCGCCCAGCAAGTTGAATAGTGC
The DNA here is from genome assembly GCA_903854075.1 of Candidatus Pollutiaquabacter sp. Classification (GTDB taxonomy): domain Bacteria; phylum Bacteroidota; class Bacteroidia; order AKYH767-A; family 2013-40CM-41-45; genus Pollutiaquabacter. Next base: position 2,660 of record CAINVI010000359.1, read on the forward strand.
TACAGAATAGTTACTGCCTTTGCCGCCGGAAATTGTCAGAGTGCTGCCGGCAGGATTGGGATAAATACTGATATAGGATTCTTCCGGCTGATCCATTCCCACTCCGGTACTCACCGAAATAGAAATGTCGTCCAGTCGGAGGGAAGCGATCTTTGTGCCACTCAATACATGAAATCCGATGTAATACGTGCCGTTGGACGGTGCTGTGAACGGGTTGGTGGCGTTCAGATAATTGATATTAGTTACCAATAATGGCAACTGGATTGGCGCAGCTAGTGCAGAAGAGTTTTGAGCGGTACAGAGTGCAATTTCCAGGTACGCATCCGTTGCCGAATTGAACGTCCGGTAATAGTGGTCAAGCTGATAAACAGTACTGTCGTTCAGTTCAATGCAAGGAGAAAACAGCCAATCGTTGGCAAATTGTGTGGAGGAAGCAGAAGTATAGGCAGCGCAGAAGTCACCGGTACGTGGAAGTAGCGTGTTGTTGTTCCAGGTATTCGCATCATTGTTAAAATCCTCCGAGAGCCATCCTGTAAGATCTTCGTTGCTTTCAAATCCGGTGCTGTAATCATTGGCGCCGTCAATAAGGCGCGATCCGTTGAACACAAAAGAAACGATCGTATCGTTCAATTGGTTTGTGTCGCCCGGTGTGGAAACGAAAATGGTAAGCGTGTGTGATCCAGGAGCTGAAAAGTCGCCGGGCGTGCTGAAAAGATAAGACAATGAGTCGCCGGCAGGAAGGTTGAAGGTGGAGCTTTCAGAAATGGCTGCTCCTCCGTCAATAGTATATGACAGATCCACGCTGGTAATCGCTGTGGTTCCTGCGTTCTTCAAGAATACGCTGATTGTTTCGGTGGAGCCTAATCCGGCACAAGAACTTGCCGGCGAGAGGATGGAGGTCAATGAAGCATCGGTGTAATTCACCGGCTCATACAACGTGATATCGTCGATCATCCACCAATAATCGTAGTCGCCGGTGAAATTGAACTTGATGTAAACGGTGGCTTGATTGCCGGCCAGGGAAGTGATGTCAATGTCCACTTCGTCGGGATTGGTGGTGTAAGCATTCGTCGCCAAGGAGGCGCTGGCGTCAAACACCTGTGTCCATGACGTTCCGTCGTTGGACACAGAAACTGTAGCTGATTCGTAAAAATGATACAGGAACTGCTGAAAGGACAGTCGTACCGTTGCGTGGTTGGAACAGTCAATGGATCCGGTAATCATATCGGCATCTTCTCCTTGAACCGTTTGTCCGGATGAATCGCTGTCATAGAGCATATAACCGTTCGCTGCCGTCGTTCCGTTCTGGCTGAGCCGGCTGATCAATTGTGGATACTGTGCTGCGTTATAAATCCCAGTAGTAGTGAGTTTCCAGTTTACGCCGTTGCCTGCGTTGTCAATTAATTGCCAGCCGGAGGGTATTCCATTGCTGAAATCTTCAGTGTATATGATGTTCCCAATGGTAAATGTAGCCGGGGCACTAGGTTTGCCAAAAGGTTGACCGCTTTGATCGATAAGGAAATGATTTTGCCGTGCAGTTTTCCCGGCAAATACGGACATTACTAACGATAGCAGGCATGCAGTTAAGAGTACTGATTTCTTCATGGAAGGGTATGGGTTTTTCGTAATTGTAGCAGTCCAAAAATAGTTTTTCCGTTTGAAGTTTTGACATAAAAAAAGCCCGTTTTTCAACAGGCTTTTAAGAATCAGAGGGCGACCTCCTCGTACTGTTCGATTGGCGGACATGCACAAACCAGGTTGCGGTCGCCGTATGCATTGTCTACACGTCCGACCGTAGGCCAGAATTTGTGCGCTTGTACAAACGGAAGTGGGAAAGCAGCTTTTTGTCGTGAATACGCATGTTTCCAGTCGTCCCGGATCACTTCGTGCATGGTGTGCGGCGCATTCTTCAGCACATTGTCCTTCTTGTCGGCATGACCTTGCTCGACTTCGTCAATTTCTGCGCGGATAGCAATCATCGCATCGCAAAAACGGTCGAGTTCATCCTTTGGTTCACTCTCCGTGGGTTCAATCATGATAGTGCCCGGAACTGGGAACGACATCGTCGGAGCATGAAAACCATAATCCATCAAGCGCTTGGCGATATCTTCGACTTCGACACCGGCAGATTGTTTGAAAGGACGGCAATCCAAAATCATTTCGTGCGCAACGCGACCATTGTTACCGACATACAATACCGGATAATACTTTTCCAATCTCGCTTTGATATAGTTGGCATTCAGGATAGCGTACCGGGTAGCATCAGTTACTCCTTTTCCTCCCAGCATTTTAATATATGCGTAGGAAATAAGTAGAATGCTGGCACTTCCCCACGGTGCTGCTGATACAGCTGTGGTGTTGCCTCCCATTTTTACGAGCGGATGCGATGGAAGGAATGGAGCAAGGTGTGCAGCCACGCCAATCGGTCCCATGCCGGGACCACCACCACCGTGTGGAATTGCAAATGTTTTATGCAAATTGAGGTGACACACATCAGCACCGATCGTGAACGGATTGGTCAGACCAACCTGGGCGTTCATATTCGCACCATCCATATAAACTTGTCCACCGCAATCGTGGATCATCTTCGTCATTTCCTTGATGCCCTCTTCGAATACACCGTGAGTGGAAGGATAGGTAACCATCAGGCACGATAAGTGGTCTTTGTGTTGCTCCGCTTTGGCACGCAGATCGGCGATATCGATATTGCCGTGTTCATCACATTTTACGACGACGACTTTCATGCCGGCCATTACGGCACTGGCAGGATTGGTACCGTGAGCCGAAGAAGGAATCAAGGCAACATCACGGTGGTGATCACCGCGGCTGATGTGGTAAGCACGGATCACCATCAATCCCGCGTATTCACCTTGCGCGCCGGAATTGGGCTGCATGGACATAGCAGCGAATCCGGTAATTTCGCAGAGGTATTTTTCCAGCTCACTAATCATCTGCGCATAACCTTTTGTTTGCTCGGCCGGCGCAAACGGATGGATGTTAGACCATTCTTTCCAGCTGACAGGGATCATTTCAGAGGTGGCATTCAATTTCATGGTACATGATCCCAAAGCAATCATCGAGTGGTTCAACGAAAGATCTTTCTTCTCCAGCGATGCGATATAACGCAGCATCTGTGTTTCTGCATGATGGGAATTGAATACAGGATGAGTCAGGTAGGGCGAAGTACGCTTTGCACTTCCGCTGATGATGTCCGCAAAGCTGTTGGGCGGAGTGGTCCATGTTTTTCCTTTAACACTACCGAAAATTCCGGCAATGGTTTCCAGGTCACCCTTCTGGGTTGTTTCGTTGAGACTGATTGTAACGAAACGATTGTCGACGTAGCGGAAATTAACTCCGGCTTTTTCGGCGGCAGTACGAATGGCTGCGACATCGTTACTGGCATCGATCATGAGCGTATCAAAAAAAGTGGAATTCAACTGTTGATAACCAAATGCGGTAAGCTGATGATGCAATGTACGGGCTTTGTCATGAATCGTTTGAGCGATATGACGCAATCCCTTTGGTCCGTGATAAACAGCATACATACCGGCCATCACAGCAAGTAATACCTGTGCCGTACAAATGTTGGATGTAGCTTTATCACGACGGATGTGTTGTTCCCGTGTTTGCAAAGCCATACGAAGTGCACGGTTGCCTTGTGCGTCGATAGAAACTCCGATGATTCGCCCTGGCATTTCACGTTTATAGGCTTCTTTGCAGGCAAAGAATGCTGCGTGAGGACCACCGTAACCCAGTGGAACACCGAAGCGCTGACTGTTTCCGAAAACGATGTCTGCGCCCCATTCTCCCGGAGGTGTCAGTAAGGTCAACGAAAGCAGGTCGGCGGCTACTGCCACCTGGATGCCGGATTGCTTAGCGTTACTCACCCATGAACTTAAGTCACGAATGTTTCCGTTTTGTCCGGGAAACTGTAGCACGGCGCCGAAATAGGAGTCGTCCAGCGTTGTAGCATCCACATCGCCGATAACCAATTCGATGCCAAGCGGGGCAGAACGGGTTTTAAGGACGTCAATCGTTTGCGGGTAGCAATCGGACGATACAAATAGTTTATTGGCATTACGCGCTGCCACTTCTTTAGGGCGCGAAGCAAAAAAAACGTGCATCGCTTCGGCTGCTGCGGTGGCTTCATCAAGCAAAGAAGCATTGGCGATTTCAAGTCCGGTGAGTTCGATCACCATTGTCTGGTAATTAAGCAAAGCCTCTAGTCGCCCCTGAGCAATCTCCGCCTGGTACGGTGTATAAGCGGTATACCATCCCGGATTTTCGAAAATGTTACGCAGAATGACGCCCGGTGTAATGGTGTCATGATAGCCTAATCCAATATAAGATTTAAAAACGTCATTCAATCCGGCTGTTTGCTGCAGTTCAGCAAGGAAGCTGAACTCTGATAGGGCATCAGGCAGGTTTAATGCCTTGGAAAGGCGGATAGAAGCTGGGATAGTTTCTTCAATCAAGCGATCGAGCGATGTAACGCCGATCTCTTTAAGCATTTCGGCAGTTTGCGCTGCATCCGGTCCGATGTGACGGTTTGAAAATGGAACTGAAGCCATATGTTGGATAAGGTTTTTTTTAGAAGGTGAGTACAAAGGTAATGATTCGGTAACAGTCTATAAAGTTCATTTTATTCACCGAAATGATGATTTTTTTGTAGTTTTGATAGAAATCGACCGGACATGAGAATCCTCTTTTTTTGCCTTTTTCTTTTCGTTTTTAGCTGCGAGGTTTTGGCGCAAGACACCATTGCTTTTATCAATGGTAAACAAGTAATTGCCGACTCTGTTCAAGTTTCGGATTATTACGTTGATTATCGGTCGGCCTCCGGCAAGCTCAAACACGTTGATGCTTACCGCGTGTTCAGTGTCAAGCAGATAGATGGCACTGAAAAAATTGTTTTTCGTCCGGATCCTAATGATTCGATGGATTTCAGTATCGATCAAATGCGCTGGTTTATCAAAGGGGAGCAGGATGCGGATCGGTACTATCGAGGCCACGGAATTAAAGTAGCCGCATTCGGAATAGGCGCATTTTCCAGCATGTTGGGTTGGTTCGGGTTGGCCGGTCCACCGATTTTTTCTACAATGGTTGGTAGTTTTTCTCCCAACATGGAAAAAGCAAAAGTTTCCGACGAGTCCTACCGCAGGATTCCGGAATACTGCGAAGGCTATCAGCGAAAAAGTCGTGACAAAAAAATCCGTAACTCGTTTCTGGCCGGCATGGCCGGATTTGCTGCAGGCATAATAGTGTTCAGTACTGTTATTAAGTAAACGTGCCAACGGATGACGCTATCGGTCAGGCTGCTGCGCATCACTCTCTATAGTCATCTTTTCCTGGCGCTATGCGCAGTTTCTTTATGGTTTTCCACCCGATTGATTTTCGGTTTACCGGTGGAGTGTTCATCCCAGGTTTTACTGCTGGCGTCCGCCACGGTGCTCTACTATAATTTTCATAAATTCTCTTATCGGTTCGACAATTATCATCCCGCTCGTGTGCTGCGTCGAATGATGGACTCCTCTGTCAGTGCGGTGGATCGTCTGTTATTTATACTGGCAGCGCTGACTTTTTCCATCAGTTTTTTACTACAGCCGCCGTGGGTTATGATCATTTGGATGTTTTTGGTTCTGCTGTCGATAGGCTACTCGCTGCCGGTTTTTCACGATGGTAATTCTTACCGGCGGTTACGCGAGAAGCCCTTACTTAAAATAATCGTTGTTGCTTTCGTGTGGACCGTCACTACGGTTGGATTACCGTTGGCGAACGAGCTGGCTGCAGTGCCCTGGTTCGAGCTGGCTGCAGTATGCGTGTCGCGCTTTACGTTGATTTTCGCGCTGTGTGTTCCGTTTGAAATTCGTGATGAACGGAAAGAACTTCAGCGTGGGATCAATTCGTTGATGAAATTCGGAAAGCAACGTGTCGTTCGGTGGACACTCGCTGCCGTTTTTTTCTCCGTGCTTCTACTGATCGTGTACTGGCTGCAAATCCGCACGGCGATTACTTTCGTAAAAGTTTCTGCGTTGATAGTCACCCAGCTGATAGCGATCTACTGGCTCCTCACCACTCGCGCAGATCGTCCGGCATGGTTTTTTAAAGGCTGTGTCGATGGTACGCTATTGTTGCCGCTAGTTTTTCTTATCTTGTTTTCATTATGGCTATGAGAAAATATCCATTGCCCGCTTTTGAAAAGCTGGCTATCGCTATCCGTGATAAGGACGAAGATGCACTGCAATGGTTGCGCGATAACGGGTTTCTTGAACTGGCTCACTTTTGGGACGCCGTAGAAGGAATGGAACTGTCTTTTCGCTGGCTACTCGAAAACGATTTCCGTCACCTGGCTGCCGTTGTCGACGGACTCTTTGGAAAGGAGTCTGCTAAAGCGTGGTTGTTGCAGTCCGGTTATGCGTCACTCGCTGCTTTCATTGAAGCCAGCGAAGGAAGTCCTAAAGCCGTGGCATTCCTTATTAAGAGTGGTGATAAAGGATGGATACACGTTGCACGCGCAATCGCGGAGCGAGAAAAGAAAAAGAACAAAAGCTTTTTCTGGAGCCTGCTGAACTTTGGTAATCCGTTCCGCTAATCAGGCGTACACTACATCCAGTGCAGCGCAAATTACTTCCGCTGCTTTTTCCAACACTTCGCGGGTGTGCGCAGCCGAAACGAATCCGACTTCGTAACCGGAAGGACCGAGATAAACGCCGTTCTCCAGTAATGTTTTATGGAGAATCCGGAATTTATCCATGCTCTTCGGATCGATTTCTTCGGAACTACGAATCGCATCCAGCGGCGTGAAGGCAAACCAGAAAATGGATCCGGCGCGGAATACTTTGAAGTCGTACTGTTTCGTTGACGAGTAATGGTTCAGTCGGTCGGTAAATGCAATAGTCCGCGCTTCCAAATCTTCGTAGAAACCGGGCTTCAGGCATTCGGAAAGTTGCGCGTGTCCTGCGGCCATGGCCACCGGATTTCCCGATAAGGTGCCGGCCTGGTAAACATCGCCTTCCGGCGCGATATTGGACATGATTTCCTTGCTGGCTCCGTAAGCGCCTACCGGCATACCGCCGCCGATTATTTTTCCGTAGGTGATAATATCGGGCTGAATACCGTAATGACCGGCTGCCCCTTCAAAACCAACACGGAATCCGGAAATGACTTCATCGAAGATCAACAAGATGTTATTTTTACGGGTGATTTCCCGCAAAAATTCCAGGTATGATTTTTCCTGCAACAACAATCCGTTGTTGGCTGGAATAGGTTCGATTACCACCGCCGCGATATCATGGGCGAAATCGGAAACTGCGATTTCCAGTGCGCGTCGGTCGTTCAGCGGAACAACGATGGTGTCCTTAGCAACTGATTCAGGGATACCTGCGGAGGATGAAATGCCGAAAGTACTCAGCCCGCTTCCGGCTTTCACCAGTAGCGAGTCCACATGGCCGTGATAACAACCTTCGAATTTTACAATCAGCGGGCGACCGGTGACACCGCGCGCCAGGCGAATCGCCGACATGACGGCCTCGGTACCGGAGCTTACGAACCGTATCTTCTCGATGTAACGATGATTGGTCAGGATCAGCTCAGCGAGTTCGTTTTCCTTCTGTGTCGGTGCGCCAAACGAGGTTCCATGCTGTACCGCCGCCACGATTTTTTCGCGAACCGGAGCTGCGTTATGTCCAAGAATTAGCGGTCCCCAGGAGCAACAAAAATCAATGAATGTATTGCCGTCCGCGTCTGTCAGGTAACAGCCGTCGCCCTTCTCGATGAACAACGGCGTGCCGCCAACTGAACGGAATGCGCGTACCGGTGAATTCACACCTCCGGGAAAAAATTCAGTTGCTTTTCGGAACAGTTGCTCGGATCGTTCTCTTTTCATTTTGAAGAATCAGTTAAATAAAGTAATCTCGCTGCCGCAAAGGTCGGAAGATTTTCCCGAAGTAGTCTACTTATGTACCAGAACTCCTTAGATTTTGCGTTACAGATGGATCAAAATGATCCGTTGCGCAG
>CAINVI010000360.1 GCA_903854075.1 Candidatus Pollutiaquabacter sp.
ACACTTGTCCCCTAAAATACTTGATTTTTCATTTTTCACCTTCTTTTTAGTGATTTTCACAAACTTTTGATTTAAATCATGTCGATATACTTAAAAAAATATGTCCTCTTTTTGAGTTTAACAATGCTTCAACTTGCATTAAAATTAAAACCGTAAAACCATGACAAGGAAAAAGAAAGTAGAATCATTAGTTAATCTCGGGGTTATTTTTCGTAAATTGAGGCTAGAAAAAGGCTATAAATCGGCAGAACAATTCAGTTTTGATTTTGAATTAAATAGGACTGCATACTGGAGATGGGAAAATGGAGAAAATATGACTATGATAAGTTTTTTAAGACTATGTTCAATTCACAACATATCTCCTAAGGATGTTTTTGAAAAAGTAGATTCTAAGTTTGGAGCAAGTTTTGTTAGCGACATTAATTTTCTAAACGAACCCCACGAATAACCCTTGCCACGTCCACTTCGTTCCGGCCTCGCTGACCTGATGCTGGTCAAAGCGCAGCAGTACAATACGCCGGCGTTTGTAGCGTCGGATCCGGTGCGTGTGCCGCATGCGTTTACCGGCAAGGAAGACCGCGAAATTGCCGGTTTCCTGGCGGCTACGCTGGCCTGGGGCCAACGCACTACCATCTTAAACAGCTGCACCCGCTTGCTCGCACTCATGGATGATGCGCCGTATGCGTTTGTCCGCAACGCTTCACCGGCCGATCTGAAGTCGTTCCGCACCTTTGTACACCGTACCTTCAACGGCGACGATGCCGTGGCTTTCTTGAAAGGGCTGCAGCACGTGTACCGAAATTATGGCGGGCTGGAAAACATCTTTCGTCCGCTGCCGGAAGATGCACCTGATACCGGCGCTCATATCACCCGGGCTCGACGGTTGTTTTTTGAAGCCGATCATCCGGCGCGCACCGAAAAACACTTTGCTGATCCGGCCCGCGGTTCGGCCGCCAAAAGGATCAACATGTTCCTGCGCTGGATGGTCCGCCGTGATCAGCAAGGGGTGGATTTTGGCCTCTGGCAGCAACTTACGCCCGATCAGCTCATCTGTCCGCTCGACGTCCATTCCGGCCGTGTGGCACGAAAGCTCGGTCTGCTGCGCCGTAAGCAGGACGATTGGACCGCTGCCGTCGAACTCACGCAACACCTGCGCCGCATCGATCCAACCGATCCTGTGAAATTCGATATCGCGCTCTTCGGCATGGGCGTCTTTGAGAAGTTCTGAAAAGACGAGCCGAAAACCGCTATCTTTGGGCTCGATGAAGTTCCTGTATCCGCAGTTCCTGTTCGCGCTTTTCGGCCTTGCTGTACCTATCATCGTTCACCTCTTTAATTTCCGTCGTTTCAAGCGCGTGCTGTTCACCAATGTGCGCTTTCTGCAGGAAATCAAACAGGATACACGCCACCGCTCCCGCCTTAAACACCTGCTGGTGCTGGCCGCTCGCTTGCTGGCACTGTCCTTCCTGGTATTTGCCTTTGCCCAGCCGTACCTTCCCGCCGAAAAAGGAGCCGCACGCGCAGCACGCAATCGCGTCAGCATTTGGGTCGACAATTCGTTTTCCATGAATGCACAAGGCAAATACGGACCACTGCTGGATGTGGCCCGGGAAAAAGCCCGTGAAATCGCGTTGTCCTACGCGCCTTCAGACCAGTTTCAACTGGTCACCAACGATTTTGAAGGACGGCATCAGCGACTGGTCAATCGCGATGAGTTCCTTCAGCTACTGGAAGAGGTCCGGCCGTCTTCGGCAGTTCGTACCCTCGACGAAGTGCTTCGCCGGCAGCACGACGCCTTTACTGCCGCGCCAACGGCCAACGGTGAGCAGCAAGCTTCCTTCCTGGTGTCGGATTTCCAGTCCTCGCTGGCGCCATCAGGACCAGCCGCTACGCTTCCACTCGACTCTGCCACCCGGTATTTTATTGTAGCTCTTACTGCACAAGCAATTAACAACGTGTACGTTGACACCTGTTACTTAAACAATCCATTTATACAACCCGGCAGTACCCAGGAGCTGACGGTTAGTGTAAAGAACGCCGGCGAAGATGCTGTCGAAAACCTGCCCATTAAGCTCAGCATCAACGGAAATCAGCGGGCGCTGGCTACGGTGAACGTGGCCGCGGGGGCTTCGGCTGACGTAAAATTACCTTTCAATATGTCCGGCGCAGGACAACAGCAAGCAGTCGTTTCCATCACCGATTATCCGGTCACCTTTGACGATTCGTTCTACTTTGCCTTCAACGTACGACCTAACGTTCAGGTCATGAGTATCGGTGATCGCAGCGCTTACCTGGATGCGCTTTACAGTAACGATCCTTATTTCATATACCGTACGGTTTCAGAAGGACAAGTTGACTATAACGCATTACCTTCCCAGCAGCTGGTGCTACTTAACGGCGTGCAATCCTTTGCCACCGGATTGCAGCAGGAATTAACCCGCTTTATGACCAATGGCGGTCGCGTGTTGCTGATACCTTCTCCGGAGCAAAATGCCGTGGCCTACGACCAGTTTGCGCAAGCGGCCGGACTTCCACGACTTACCGGTCCGTCTGCCACTACGGAAAAAGTCAGTAGGCTGGAAAGCGACCATCCGCTGTTGAGCGGAATTTTTGAAAAAGGGAAAACGCAAGCCGAGAACCTGGACTTGCCCGCCATCCGGCAACAGTTTACACAGTCTTATACATCTTCTTCCGGCAGTCAATCCATTCTGACTACCGAAAACGGATTGCCGTTTTTATCCTTCACGCCAGTGGGAAAAGGCGGCTGCTTCGTCCTGTCTGTTCCGTTGGATCCGGCCTATTCCAATTTCCAGCAACACGCCTTGTTCGTCCCTATTTTCCTTAAAGCAGTCTTCCTTGGAGCCTCTGAAATCGGTCCCGGACAAATTACCGGTCGGTTTGCGGAATTCAGTGCCGGCGATACCGTTCTTTCCGGCGATCAGGTGTACCATGTTATCAATAGCAGTTGCAATTTTGATGCCATTGCCGATGTGCGCCGAAATGCCGGCGCAACCACCTTATCGCTGCACGATGCGGTGAAAGTGGCCGGTAATTATTCGGTACAAGCCGACGGACGATTGTTGAATGTGGTGGCCTTCAATTACGATCGCAAAGAGTCCGATCTCACGGCAATGGAAGCAGCTGCGCTGGAAAAATGGTTTGCCGGTCAACAAGGACTGACACCTACGTTGCTCGACACCGACGATCCGTCTATCGGCCATTCTTTGGCCCGGCTTCGGGAAGGTGTTTCACTCTGGAAGTATTGTATTATCGCAGCGTTACTATTCCTCGCTGCAGAAGTTTTACTCATCCGCTATTTTAAAAAATGAACCCGATGAACGTGCTCATCCGCTCCGCCCGCATCTTCTCTCCCGGTTCTCCGTTTCACGGACAAACAAAAGACCTGCTGATCAACAACGGAACGATTATCGCGGTACAACCTGTCAGCGATCAACGTCCCGCTGATACCGAGATCATCGAAGGCACTGATCTATGTGTTTCCCCGGGTTGGTTCGACTTACACGTAAATTTCTGTGAGCCGGGTTTCGAGCAGCGCGAAGATCTTCAATCCGGAAGTCGTGCTGCAGCACAGGGCGGATTCACCGGTGTTTTGCTGATGCCTTCGACCAAACCGGCGATGGATACTAAATCGACTATTGAATTTGTACGGAAACGCACAGAAGGAGGTCTGGTCGATGTGTTACCGGCCGGATGTATCACCGTTGGTCGCGAAGGAAAAGATTTGGCGGAATTATACGATATGTTTTTGTCGGGAGCGCCGGCATTCACCGATGATCAGCACGCTTTGCGAAATGCCGGCGTCATGCTTCGTGCCTTGCACTACGTGAAAGATTTCGGCGGTAAACTAATGGTGTGTTGCGATGACACAGATCTTTCCAACAACGGACAAATGAACGAAGGTCCTACGAGTACAATGCTCGGGCTGAAAGGCATTCCGACACTTGCGGAGAGCGTTATGGTGGCCCGCGATTTACAGCTGCTGGAATATTCCGGAGGCTCCCTGCACCTCTCGACAATTTCCACCGGTGAGTCAGTGAAGTTGATTCGCGCAGCGAAACAGAAAGGACTCCGGGTTACCGCTGATGTAGCGGCTTATCTTCTTGCGCTTTCTGACGAAGAACTTACCGGTTTTGACACACATGCAAAGGTGAAGCCGCCGTTGCGTGCTGCTGAAGACCGAGATGCACTTATCGCCGGATTGCTGGACGGAACGCTGGATGCGATATCAACAGATCATCGTCCGTTGGATGTGGAATCGAAAGAAAAAGAATTTGATTTGGCTGAGTTCGGTATGATCGGACTTGAAACTGCTTTTGGCGCTTTGAATACCGTTTTACAAGGTAAAGTCTCCACCGATAAATTGGTAGAAGCACTCGCGGTCAACCCGCGAAAGATTCTTGGATTACCTGTTCCGGTTGTACAAGAAGGCGCAGCAGCAAACCTCACCGTTTTCTCTACCTCGCAAACGTGGCAAGTGACCACGAAATCCTTTCGCTCCAAATCTGCCAATTCACCATTCATCGGACGAACGCTTACCGGCAAGCCAATTGCCGTAATTCACAATAACCAATACGTACGAATACCGTAATTTCTCTATGAAAATCCTGATGGTCTGTCTGGGTAACATTTGCCGTTCTCCCATGGCAGAAGGCATACTTTCCCACAAGGCGACATCCCTTCACCTTCCTGTAACGGTGGATTCTGCCGGCACCGGTAATTATCATGTCGGTGAATCGCCGGATGATCGTGCAATTGCTACCGCCGGAAAATTTGGTGTGGATATTTCCGGGCAACAAGCACGACAGTTTACCGTGGAAGACTTTGACCGTTTCGACCACATCTTCGTCATGGACACTTCCAACCGACGAAATGTATTGCAGCTGGCTGAGCGCGAAGAACACCGTGCCAAGGTCCGTCTCATGATGGATGTACTATATCCCAACGAGGAGATGGAAGTTCCGGATCCCTGGTTTGGAGGTCAGGAAGGTTTCGTACGCGTTTTTGAAATGCTCGATACAGCTTGCGATCGCTTTTTGACGGATGCTAAGGACCAACTGAAACGTTCCTGAATTGACATGGCTGCTTTCGGTACACTCTATTTATTGCCGGTCTATCTCGGTCAACCAGATCCGGATAAATTGTCGCAGCAACTGATTCGTACCGCAAAAGAGCTGTCGCATTTTATTGTGGAAAATGAAAAAACAGCCCGTGCTTTTCTGAAATCCATTTGTACACCTGTTCCAATGGCCGAATTAGTGTTACACGTACTGGACGAACAAACACCTCCAGCTAGTATTCCAACGTTACTGGAACCACTCTTGAATGGAATCAATTGCGGATTAATGAGTGAAGCTGGCTGTCCGGGAATTGCAGATCCGGGAAGCGAACTTGTTCGATTGGCACACGCCAAGGGAATCAAGGTAGTTCCCATGGCAGGACCGTCGAGCATTCTGCTCGGTTTGATGGCCAGCGGACTAAATGGCCAACGTTTCCGCTTTCACGGTTATCTGCCGCGTGAAGGAAATGAGCGTAAGCAAGCACTGCGTGAGCTGGAAAAAGAAATTCGTCGCAATGGTGAAACGCAGATTTTCATTGAGACGCCGTACCGTAATCACGCGATGCTCGATGATATTCTTGAACAGCTTTCCGGAGATATACTGCTGAGTATCGGTTGCGATTTGAACGATGTGAAGGAATTGATGGCTACCCGTTCAGTCCATGAATGGAAAAGCAATCGCCCGGACTTGCATAAACGTCCGTGCATATTTTTACTTGGCCAAGGCGCCGTTTCGGTTACTTCACTGCGATTGAAGGATCGTCAACTCCCGCCACCACGACGTCGAAAATAAGTGGCGAATACGGCGGTACGATATATTTTCCGCTGCGTGTATCCAGTAAACCGTCTTCTCCATAGCCAAGTTTAGATGGCATCAATAAGGTGAACATGTCGCCTTTACGAACGCGTGTAAATGCTTTTTCCCAGCCGGGAATTACTTCGCCGGTTCCCATAGTGAATTGAAACGGGCGATCTTTGGAGGAAGCATTGAATACAGAACCATCCATCAGTCGACCGCGGAAGAAAACGGTGATGAGTTTGCCGCTGTCCGCCGGTGCACCTTTTCCTTTTTCCGAAAAAAGCATGATCATTCCGTCTTCGTCGGAAGTTTCGGTAATTTTGTTTTTGGCAATGAAGTCAGCCAATACTTTCTTCTCGTCTTTTTCCAGCTGCGAATACCTCATTTGCATTTCCTGCTCCGCGGAAACATAATCCTGAATCTTTACCATTTTCACTTCGTAACGTACATATGTTCCCTTCTTCAGCTTGGTGTCGGACTGAATGATTTTCTTTGCTGCAGCATCCGGAAAAAGGTGTTTGAACAGCGAATCCGCCGGCACATAAAATGTTGCGCTGTCGCCAACGCCAAGGTATTGTAAGCCGTCCTCATAGCTGCCGGCAAACGGTACTTTGTCTAGGCGAAAGCGATACGGAGAGCCGATCTTCTTGGTATCGATCAGAACGGTATCGTCGGATTCGCACCTAATTTCCAAGGTGACATAATCACCCATTTTAGGTTTGATTCCGTTATTCTCGGTATGAACAACATAACGAAATCCGGAAGGTGTAAAACGTTCTTTAGTGTCCTTACAGGAAATCGACAGCCAAACGAAGGAAACAAACAGCAGAAATTGCTTCATGGGTTGATCTTGATCAAATGT
>CAINVI010000361.1 GCA_903854075.1 Candidatus Pollutiaquabacter sp.
ACAATTCAGGAACGTATTGATCGGCTTCGATCGGAACTATCTCCCTTTGGTGCTCAACTTATTACTGTGTCCAAAACCCGTTCATCGGATGAAATCGCTGCTGCGCTTTCAGGAGGACAACTCGATTTCGGTGAAAATTATGTTCAGGAGCTGATCGAGAAACATCCGCTACTCCCGGATGCCGTGCGTTGGCACTTTATTGGTCACCTACAATCCAATAAAGTCAAATACATTGCCGGTTTCGTACACATGATTCATACGGTTGACTCGCTGAAATTACTTCAGGAAATTAATAAGCAAGCTGCAAAGCACCAACGCATCATACCTTGCCTGCTTCAACTACATATTGCCCGGGAAGAGACGAAATATGGCCTGTCCTTCGAAGAAGCTGCGGAAATAATAAATGATCCGAAAGTAGTTGGACTAAAAAATGTACGGATTATAGGATTGATGGGAATGGCAACGAATACAGAAAATGAAATTGCCGTTCAGCATGAATTCGTTTCCTTAAAGCACTTTTTTGACCGTATGCGAGAACAACATCCCGAACTTACGGTACTTTCCATGGGAATGAGTGGCGATTATAAACTCGCGTTGTCCGCAGGAAGTACGATGGTCCGTATTGGATCAACCATTTTCGGCGAGCGAACCTATCCATCTGCTACATGAATGCCGCTGGAGTTACGTTTGCTTTGCTAACTACTATTTCCTGGGCAATAGGAATATTCCCCTTTACCATTGCAGCCCGCCGGCTCGGCGTTAATCCGCTGAATCACTTCCGACTGGTGCTTGCTACAATAGTTCTTTTTCTGATTGCACTGTTGTCTGCCCCCAATTTCCTGTCATCACTTTTCTTGTCAGCACACACCAAAGCATGGTTCTGGCTGGGTTTATCCGGTGTGATCGGACTCACCATCGGTGACCATTTCGGATTCGTCATGTTTACCATTCTGGGTCCACGACTGGGCAGTGTACTTTCTACGTTTGCTCCCGGTGCTGCTTTGATAACCGGTTATTTTCTCGCTGACGACCATTTATCGTGGATAGGAATTCTTGGCATGGGCATTACGATGATCGGTGTTATTGTTTTATCCTTGAGCCGCGAGGAACGTGACAAACACGAAGAAACCCATCACGGATCCATGCGAAAAGGAATCATATATGGAATTCTGGCTGCATTTTGTCAAGGTATTGGATTAGTAATGGCAAAAAAAGGAATGCAACTGGAAGAAAACACCTTACTCCCCCCCTTTCAGGCTACGTTTATACGACTGTTTGCCGCTACTGCCTCGTTACTTCTTTTTACGCTACTAGTGCGACGTTGGAAATCAGTGGTCAGCCCTCTTCTTCAAAACCGTGAAAAGGGCCTGCTGCCGGCTATGGCCGGTACCTTGTTCGGTCCTGTACTTGGTGTATCACTTTCGCTGTTCACGGTCAGTTACCTGGACGCCTCCGTTGCTCAAACCATATTTTCGCTCGTTCCTGTTGTCGCCTTATTGTTGGCCAGGATTATTCATAAAGAACCTATTCAACCCAAGGCGCTGGCCGGTGTTTTAGTAGCCGTTTCCGGTGTCGTTATCTTGGTTTGGCGAGATTCGATCCAAGGTTATATTTTTGGTTAACCATCCACCAACGACGATGCCTAGCAACCTGCGTACTGTATTATTAAGCGGCCTGTTATTTGCCGGAACACTTTTAATTTACTGGCTGACGTCATCTCCGTACCTGATGTTTGACGATGCTGCGGAATTCGCGCTGGTTATTCGGCTCGGAAGTATCGCGCATTCACCGGGCTTTCCGGCCTATGTATTTTTTGGCTTTTTATGGGACGGCCTGATGTCGGGGATCATCGTAGATACGGTTTTACGACTAACCTTCTTTTCATCCGTACTCGTTGCACTGTCGAATGTTTTACTTTACCAGGGCTTTCGATCCATTGCCAGCATTATCCGTGATGACGCCAAGGATTGGAAGACGGAAGCCACAGCATTTTTACCGGTTCTTGTTTTTGCCTTTGGTAATACCACCTGGAGTTGGGCCAACACAATTGAAGCCTATGCGTTCCAGGTTTTTTCCATGAGCCTTTTACTTTTCGGTTTATGTCGGTATCAAGAAGATAAAAAACTGATTAATGTAGTGGTCAGTGCATTCGGTTTGGCCTTGGGATGGAGTAATCATCACCTAACGATGATTGCGTTCACCGCTTTTACGCCATTTTTTTTCTTACCTGAGTTATTTAAACCGGCTGTGGTCACGCTGGAAAAGAAAAAGCGTACGACAATCGCACGTAAGTCGCTAATCAGTGATTATTTATCGGTCTTAAAATCAAAGCCCTTTCTATTGTTTGCTGGAGTATCTGCTACAGTAACACTGGCTTTCTACGGATGGATGCTTTGGCGCGCCCAAAGTGATTATGCATTTATGTTCGGCAAACCAGAAAATTTAGATCAGTTGTTTTATCACATTCGTGGTGGAGCCTATACCAAAAACATCACTGAAACGAAAGGCGATATTATAGCATCACGTCTCCCCTATTTTTTACAGCTTACCGGCCAGCAGTTTTTTCTCTTTTTGCCTTTTTTACTGGTAGGAATTATTGAATTATTTCGCCGTAACGTAAAGCGTATGGCTGGAATAGTGCTTCTTTATTTTCTAATTCTTTTGATGTATCAGTTGAACAATAACCAATGGGCCAGCACCGATGCATACCTGTTATTACCGTTTATGGTACTTTGCTTTCCCTTGATCTTTGCATTCGATAGGCTGCTGAAGAATATGAAAATAGTCGCATTGACACTTCTCCTTTTCGGTTGCACCATTTACCTGGGCTACTCACGCCATGATCGTAATTCCTACCCGGTAAGTACTGACTTGATGCAATTACTGGATTCGTCTGCACCTAAAAACAGCGTTGTCGTATTGTCTGACTGGACCACCGTTATCCAATATTATTTTTATCGTATTGAAAAGGGTTTTCGTTCCGACCTTGATGTATTGCATTACGATTACAAGTTCACGCACTATCATCTTTTACCGATCAACAACCCTAAACTTTACCTGGAAATAAAGCCGGAATATGATGCGTTTGTGGAAGCTTTGCGTTCAGAGCATCCATACCAAATTATAAATACAGGATGTGATCTTTCTACACCACTTCTCAATCAATCGTTCAAGAAACTCATTACTAAGATCGAAACCTATTGCCAGTCCTCCGGACGAACTTTCCTTACCGATCCGCGCACTCATTATCTATACAGCACGTCGGATTATTATTCAGCAGCACGCTATGTTTCCGGCTGTTTCTCCTCCAATGTTCCAACCGATACGAATTTTTCTGCTGAATTTCTCGACCTTAAATTACGTTTTTTGGAATCACCGTTATTGCTGGAGGACCCATCTTGCCTGGATAAACTGGTCGATTTTCAGGCTATGACGGATCAGCATATTTCTTTCTATACAGCCAATAAAAATGAGTCGCTTTTACAGCGGGCTAACGCCTCCCGAAACCGGATTCTGAAAATACAACGAGAGTTGAAAAAAGAAATGTCTTTCGCCTATAAAAAATAAGCTGATTTCAGTCAGCGGAAGCAAATCGCTCGATAAATGCCTCAATCGCGAGACGATAACCCAGCAAACCGAAACCACTGATTACGCCTATGCAATGCCGGGCTGTAAGTGACACATGGCGAAATTCTTCCCGTGCGTAGATATTCGAAATATGAACTTCCGCAACCGGCATTGAAATTGCAGCGATGGCATCGGCTATAGCAACTGAGGTATGCGTATATCCAGCCGGATTAATGATGATGGCATCTACGATTTTACGCGCCTCATGTAAACGGTCAATGATCTCCCCTTCAAGATTGGACTGAAAATACGTCAACTCAAGGATTGGAAATTGGGCCTGCAACTCCTCGAAATAAGCTTCAAAGGAGCGTGAACCATAAATAGAAGTTTCCCGCTCACCAAGCAGATTAAGATTTGGACCATTAATTATGAGCAGTTTCATGCCTTTCTTTAAACTTCGAAATTACGTACATTTTTCAATAAATCGTGTGAATAACTGATTTGGCGTCGTGCAGAACATTGCACCTATTTTCTCATTTTTGATAACTAACCTAAAACTGTTTTCACGCTGAACTGGAACGTTTACATAAAAGGATTTAAGTCCTATCTGAAGCTGGAGCGATCACTTTCCGGTAATTCAGTAGAAGCTTACTTACACGACATCAATATGTTGCAGCAATACCTGGTCAACAGCGGACAATCCGTATCGCCGGCGCAAACCAACTTGGAGCTGTTGCAAGGCTTTATAGGATGGATTAATGAAGTAGGACTCAGTGCCCGAAGTCAGGCTCGCATCATCTCCGGAGTAAAAAGCTTCTTCAAATATTGTCTGATGGAGAACATCATTACGGACGATCCATCACAATTGCTGGAATCACCTCGGTTGGGAAGAAAATTACCGGATACACTTTCGGTAGAAGACATTAACCAGCTCATAGCTGCTATTGACCTTAGTAAACCTGAAGGTGTTCGGAATAAAGCGATGCTGGAAACTTTGTACAGTTGTGGTCTACGTGTCAGTGAACTGGTAGGTTTGTTGCTCTCTAATCTACACCTGGAAATCGGATTTGTTAAGGTAACCGGCAAAGGTGACAAGGAACGACTGGTACCTATTGGAAGTGTGGCCATAAAACACATCAAGATTTACCTGGACGAAATCCGAAATCATCAGGTTATACAGCAAGGTCATGAAGATTTTGTTTTTCTAAATCAGCGCGGCCGGAAACTTTCCCGTGTAATGGTCTTCACCATTATCAAACAACTCTCTCAGAAAATTCAGTTGAAAAAAAGTATAAGTCCACACACTTTCCGCCACTCCTTTGCAACCCACCTTATCGAGGGTGGAGCCGATTTACGCGCAGTTCAGGAAATGCTCGGCCACGAATCTATTACTACTACTGAAATTTACACTCATCTGGACCGGGATTTTCTGCGCTCCTCCATTCTTAAACATCATCCTCGAGCCTGATTGCTTTATGAACGCATCCAGAAAACATATTCATTTATTGGTTTGGGCACTATTCTTCTTGCTCATGAACCGACCCTTAACCGTGAAATCTTCTCCCGATACCATCTATCCGCTTCATTTGGTTGGCGACTCCATCCAATTTGCCGGATATCAATGGTATGTGAAAGACTCTCACGAGAAGCGCACGGGACCCGGCACCAATTTGTTCTCCAGTAACCAGGAAAACGTCTGGGTAGACAGCACCGGTCGTTTACATCTTCGTATCACGCAACGAAACGACAACTGGTATTGTCCGGAAATTCAGCTGATGAAAAGTCTTGGCTACGGTAAATACAGTTTTACCATGGAAGCCTTACCGCAAGAACTGGATAAAGATGTAGTAATCGGATTGTTCTTGTATGACCACG
Source organism: Candidatus Pollutiaquabacter sp. (assembly GCA_903854075.1). Taxonomy (GTDB): domain Bacteria; phylum Bacteroidota; class Bacteroidia; order AKYH767-A; family 2013-40CM-41-45; genus Pollutiaquabacter. The sequence continues at coordinate 5,443 of CAINVI010000361.1, forward strand.
CAGATTCACTGCATCACCACAACGAAGTTGATGTGGAGATCTCGCATTGGGGGAAAGCAGAAAATCAGAATTCTCAATTCGTCATGCAGCCTTTCGAAGATAAAGCGCATCGGTTCAATTCAAACTTGACTGGTCGAAATGAATTTTCTTTTGAAGTTTATAAGAATAAAATTCACTTCGAAGCCAAAGAACTTACCGATTCAGTGCCCACCAAGAAATCAAAGCCTATCGATAACCACACTTTCCGACTCAAGCATCCTTTTCATCCCGTTGCCGAGAAAGTGTGCTTGAATGTTTGGTTATTCAAGGCTATTGAACCGGCAAGTCTTAAATCGTTTGAAGTCATTTTCTCCGGATTCAACTTCACGCCTTTTAACATTTCCCCACCTAAAAATCCGGATAACAAAAAATCAGCTGCCGAGCGGATTAAAGACCTCATCAGGAAATGATAACCCGGGGCCTGCTTGCCATCTTTCTGCTTGTGATTTCCAATTTCTTTATGACGTTTGCGTGGTACGGCCACCTTCAACTGAAAAAGTGGAACATTCTCAAGGAAACCGGACTCTTCAGCATCATACTCATCAGTTGGTCCATCGCGTTCTTCGAATACGTTTTTCAGGTACCGGGAAACCGCATCGGTCATCAGGAATTTGGCGGCCCTTTCAATCTCTTTGAGCTGAAAATCATTCAGGAGGTAGTAACACTAAGTGTCTTCAGTATTTGCGCGATTTTTATTTTCAAAACCGATACGTTAAAATGGAACTATATAGTGGGTTTTGCTTTCTTATTGCTCGCTGTGTTTTTTGTATTTAAAAAATGGGAGTGATTCCGTAGTCCTTCACTATAAACAATACCAAGTAGCAACTGTTTACATCCTATGTCTGACTTAGCTTTCAATATCAACGAAGACCAAATGCGTCAATTGGTCGATAAATTGCGCGCCAAATTGAATACTGTCCGCGAAGGCGGTGGTAAGAAGAACGCAGAAAAACAAAAAAGCCAGGGAAAGCTGTTGGCACGAGAACGCATTGACTATCTCATCGACGACGGAAAACCATTTCTTGAAATTGGTGCATTGGCTGCAGACGGTATGTACGAAGAATACGGCGGCTGTCCATCTGCCGGTGTTGTGTGTGGAATCGGATTTGTGGCCGGTAAGCAATGTATGATCGTGGCAAACGATGCAACCGTGAAGGCCGGCGCCTGGTTTCCGATGACCGGAAAGAAAAATCTCCGAGCACAGGAAATCGCTATGGAAAACCGACTACCAATTATTTATCTGGTAGACAGTGCAGGCGTTTTTCTTCCCATGCAGGATGAAATCTTTCCGGACAAAGAACACTTCGGTAGAATTTTCCGGAATAATGCCATTATGTCTTCGATGGGAATCATTCAGGTGGCGGCCATTATGGGAAGTTGTGTTGCCGGCGGTGCTTATTTACCGATTATGAGCGATGAAGCTCTTATCGTTGATAAAACCGGATCGATCTTTTTAGCCGGCTCCTACCTTGTCAAGGCTGCTATTGGAGAAGATATCGATAATGAAACCCTTGGAGGCGCCACAACACAGTGTGAAATCTCCGGTGTTACCGACAATAAATTCCCGGACGATAAATCTGCACTGGATTATATCAAAGGGATATTTAAAAAGATTGGAGCGTTTGAGCAGGCCGGATTTGATCGTAGCAAGCCTTCCAATCCTGCAAAAGATCCCAAAGAACTCTACGGAATCGTTCCTACCGACCCCACAAAACAGTACGATATGCGGGAAGTTATTGCGCGTTTGGTCGATGATTCTGACTTCCAGGAGTACAAAGAGAAATTTGGTCAGAGTATACTGTGCGGCCTGGCACGGATCGACGGCTGGTCCGTCGGGATCGTAGCGAATCAGCGGAAAGTGGTAAAGAGCAAGAAGGGTGAAATGCAATTTGGCGGTGTCATTTTCTCCGACTCCGCCGATAAGGCTGCCCGTTTTATCATGAACTGCAACCAGCGGCGCATTCCTCTGGTATTTCTACAGGATGTAACCGGCTTTATGGTTGGTTCCAGAAGTGAACAAGGTGGCATTATCAAGGACGGCGCCAAGTTGGTGAACGCCATGAGTAACTCCGTAGTTCCAAAATTCACCGTGATCATCGGTAACAGTTTTGGTGCAGGCAATTATGCGATGTGTGGAAAAGCCTATGATCCACGGCTGATTGTCGCCTGGCCAACGGCGCAGATTGCCGTTATGGGAGGCGCGCAAGCCGCTAAGACATTATTACAAATTCAGGTGAGCGCCATGAAAGCGAAAGGAAAAGAAATTAGCAAGGCAGAAGAAGATGAATTGCTGAAAAAAATAACCGACCGCTACAACACGCAGATGTCTCCGTACTATGCAGCATCCCGACTTTGGGTAGATGCCATCATCGATCCGATGGATACCAGAAAATGGCTCGCCGAAGGCATAGCCGCCGCTAACCACGCGCCGATCACGCGTGCATTTAACGTAGGCGTACTTCAGACGTGATAGCTGGCCAGAACATACAAACATTATAACAAATTTGTTAGCAACCACACACTCCCTCACTATGACATTCCGTGCAAAAATTGATATGGTCAAGGAATTCCATGATGTCTTCCGATTAAATTATCACACAGCGCCTACTGCCGAGCTGGATGATCGGATTATTGAACTACGACATCGCTTGATGCAGGAAGAAAATGACGAGTATCTAGATGCGTGTCGCCAAAAAGACTTGACGCTGATTGCTGATGCGCTGGGAGATAAATTGTATATCCTGCTTGGAACCATTATTGCACACGGACTGCAGCACAAAATCGAAGAGGTCTTCGAGGAGATTCATCGCAGCAACATGAGTAAACTCGATGACAATGGTCAGCCGATAGTTCGGGAAGACGGTAAAATCCTCAAAAGCAGTAATTATTTCCTTCCCGACATTCGATCCATACTCGAAAAGTCGATGTAATTTATGGTGCAATTAGCACTGATTACAAGCAACATTGGTTGCTAAAACAATCCATTTAGCCCATTTTAAGCGTTTCCTGCACATGGAACTGAATTCCGGATGTGTAAGGTCGGTACTTCTTTTTGCGGAACCTTGGTGTAGTTCTTTAGTAGAATACACCTAGAAACACTTGTTTCAGCAAAAGGAAAACATGAAAAACAGGATCCGCCTTCAACAAAGTCAGCGTCAAAAGAACACGTTCCGTTATTCCATCGCTGCATTATCCATCGTCGGTATCATCGGCGGTTTGGGTAGCTTCACGCTGCTAAACATTGGCACCCAAGAATCGGCAAAAGCAGCTACAACTACTGCGCAAACCAGTAATGTGATTTCAACACGGTTGAGCTCCTTCACGGCAAAAGCAACTGGCACTCATGTACTCTTGAGCTGGACTGCCAGCCATGAATCTCTCAACGAATTCTACACGATTGAGCGTTCACTTGATAATCTGGAATGGGAAGTCATCGGTCGAGAAGCAGCGGCTCCTGGAAACGAAATCGAGAATAGCTACTCGTTCATGGATCGTGATGTTGCCGGTGATCGTGCCTACTATCGCATCTCTTACACGCGCTTTGACGGACAACGTGAATATGCTCAACAATTAGATGTAAAACATGAGAATGCCATGGAAGCGCTTAATGCCGAACAACTATGGGTGGACAATAGTATTTTCACGGATGGATTCACGATCAAGTTCGAATCAGCAGAGGAAAGTTCCGGAGAGTTGAAATTATTTGATGTAACAGGTCGGATTGTCGACAGCAAGCACTTTGCATTGACCAAAGGAAAACAGGTATTGAAGTATGAAAAACCTACACTAAAAAGCGGACTGCATATGGCTGTTTTTCAGGTAGACGGAGATAAATCCTATTCAGCGCGGCTGGTGAAAATCTGACAGGCAGACACAGTCTAGAAAAGCACGGAAGTTATCCGTGCTTTTTTGTTAGTAAGCGATGATGGAAATGGGTGGGATAAACGGCAGGAAAACCGTACTTTTAGGCGTCTTTTCACTACGATAACGAAGGGAATTCGCTATGTCAACCACCATTAAAATCACCTTCCCCGACCAAAACGTCCGGGAGTACCCGGCCGGCACTTCTGCCCTGGAAATTGCCAAAAGCATTTCTGAAGGACTTGCCCGAAATGTTTTGGCAGCTAAAGTTAATAACGAAACGTGGGACGCCTCCCGCCCCATTCTTACCGATGCTTCCCTTCAGTTGCTGACATGGGACGATCGTGATGGAAAGTCAACTATGTGGCACTCCTCTGCTCACCTGATGGCTGAAGCGCTGGAACAATTTTATCCGGGGGTGAAATTCGGAATAGGTCCTCCCATTGATAATGGTTTTTACTACGATGTAGACCTCGGCGAGCATACTATTTCCAACGAAGACTTCAAGAAAATTGAAGACAAGATGCTGGAACTGGCCAAGCGTTCGAACAAATACATTCGTAAGGAAGTATCTAAAACGGATGCAATCGCCTACTTCACCGAAAAGAACGATCCGTATAAATTAGATTTGTTGAAAGACCTTCAAGACGGTCAAATTACATTCTACGAACAAGGAGACTTTACTGATTTATGCCGTGGCCCGCATATTCCGGATACCGGATTTATCAAGGCCGCAAAACTGACTAACATATCCGGAGCGTACTGGCGAGGTGATGAAAAGAACAAACAGCTGACCCGGATTTATGGGATCACCTTCCCGAAGAAAAGTCAGCTGGAGGAATACCTGCTGATGGTTGAAGAAGCCAAGAAACGCGACCACCGAAAGATCGGCAAGGAAATGGAAATCTTCACCTTCGACGATGATGTCGGTCCTGGAATGCCGCTATGGTTACCGAATGGCGGCGTATTGATCGAACAATTGGAAGGATTAGCGAAGCGAACCGAGCAAAAAGCCGGCTATCACCGTGTTCGCACGCCGCACATCGCTAAAGAGTCAATGTACCTGACTAGTGGCCACTTGCCGTACTATCAAGACAGCATGTTCCCTCCTATGGAGATGGACGGTGAGAAATATTATCTGAAGGCGATGAATTGTCCGCATCACCACAAGATTTTCAAGGAGCTGAATCCATCCTACAAGGATCTGCCTATTCGCCTTGCTGAATATGGTACTTGTTACCGCTACGAGCAGTCGGGCGAGCTGTTTGGACTAATGCGGGTTCGTTCGTTACAGATGAACGATGCTCACATTTATTGCACTAAGGAGCAATTCGCTGACGAGTTTCGTGCGGTAAATGAGATGTACCTGAAGTACTTCAGGATTTTCGGCATTCAGAAATACGTAATGCGCTTCTCCACCCACGAACCGAAGAAGTTGGGCGTGAAATACGTCGACAATCCCGAGCTCTGGAAGCAAACTGAGGATATGGTTCGGCAGGTGTTGATCGATTCTAAAATTCCTTACATCGAAGTACCGGACGAAGGAGCTTTTTATGGTCCGAAAATCGACGTTCAGGTCTGGAGTGCTATTGGTCGTGAATTCACGCTGGCGACGAACCAAGTGGACTTTGCCGTACCGGCACGTTTCGGGCTGACTTACCGGAATTCTCAGAATCAATTTGAGACACCAATTTGTATTCACCGTGCACCGCTGGGCACCCACGAGCGGTTCATTGGATTCCTGATTGAGCATTTTGCCGGAAATTTCCCTATTTGGCTGGCTCCCAGACAAGTATCTATCCTTCCGATTTCGGACAAATACCTCGATTACGCCAAAAAACTTTTAGAATTGCTGAGAAATTCCGATATTCGCGGCCACGTTGACGACCGGGATGAAAAAATCGGCAG
>CAINVI010000362.1 GCA_903854075.1 Candidatus Pollutiaquabacter sp.
AGAAGCGAAATTTGAATTTAACGGATCAATTTGATCAGGATCATAGCATACCGGAGGTAAAATACAAACGGAAGCGGGTAGGCTTCGCCAATCGATCGTGTTAATTCGCTGTGGAGTTTTTTGGGGTTTCAACGCGATATAAGCAGCCCTTGAAAAAGCAGGAAAATGAAGTTGTCCGTTTAAAAGGACCAGCAGCGGTGAGCGACAGGCAATAAACGGTGCCAGCAGTGCTATGACAAAATAACACCATAAAATGCGAGTTCCTTTCCTTTTACGGAAAAACGAAATGACTTTTAAACTTGAGGCCTTCATCACTTCGCTGCAGATGGTTTAACTGTACGTGGGTCCAAACGTGTGATGACCAAATCGGTGAGTAAGAATCCTAGTAGTGTGATGATGGAAGCGATCAGGAAAATAGCACTGATTACCGGATAATCTTTTCCGTAAACAGCTTGTTCAATCGTCAGGCCCATGCCGGGGATGGCGAAAATACTCTCAATCAGTACGGCACCGGAAATAGCAGCAGTAAAAGCAAGACTGAATAATGTAAGCAACGTCGGGAGCATATTTCGTAAAACATGGGTATAGAGCGTTGTATTTTCGTCGTTTCCTTTGGCAAGTGCGGTGCGCACATAATCGGTCTGCAATTCATCATAAGCAACGTCGCGAACGCTGCGCAACAAAAAGGCGAGTGTTCCGATTGTGTAGCACACGGTAGGAAGGATCAAGTAAGGAAAAGTAGCTGTAAAATTAGAAAGCCAACCTGAGCTGACGAAATCGGTTGGTCGCGTTCCTGAAGCGGGTAGCCAGTTGAGTCCGTCGGGATTTGCAAACACGAGCAGCAGTACAATTGCCAGCCAAAATACCGGCAACGACAATATCATCAGGCTGAAGCCCTTCAGGACACGGTCAAAACGACTGCCCGGATGAAGTGCGGCACGAAATCCCAACGGAATACTGATTGCAAAAGCGATGAAGAGGGAGCACAAGGATAATCCTATGGACCAGCCGATTCTGCCTTTCAGTAATTCAGAAACAGGTTGTCGCGTTGAATACGATATGCCAAAATCGCCGTGAAGTATTCCTACTGAAAATGTTCCGTCGCCGAACAGCCAACGGTGAAATTGATTTTCAGGATGAAGTCGTACGATCGGTACCCAATATTTCCAGTTGTCCGGTTTTATCTGTTGATTCGAACGACCGTCTGCAACCTTATCCGCTATTGATTCCAAGGAGAAATAAAATAACGGAAGATTCAGGCCGAGTTTTTTGCGCCATATTTCCTGCTGTTGTTGCTGTTGCATTGGATCAGCTAGCAGTGTTTCGTCGTGTAAATCGGTGGACACGAAATTTTTAGCGGCATCTCCCGGCGAAAGGTGGACGACCGAAAATGCAATCACTGTTACCAAAAGCAGTGATAATAAAAAAGAAGGCAACTTATCGGTCAGTAAGGTCACGCTATCATCAAGTTGTTTGGCCGGCTTCGAATTAGTTTGTGGCCTTGTTCAGCAATCGAAAAGCAGCGATGTCCATTCCCGGTCGTTCCGGGAAAAGAGTGATGTTTCCCCACCGCTTATGGACTATATTTCTTCGAAGTGATGAATACAGAAAAACGTAGGGTTGCTCGTCGTAGATAAGCTGTTGAAGGCGATGGCTAAGCAATGTTCGCACGGAATCGTCAACAGTCGTATTGATAGCATTGATAAGTGAATCAGAACTAGCATCGCCAAATCCGGAGTAGTTGGATCCATAGTTTTTCCAGCTGGAAGTGGACCAAAGTTGTGCGAAATCTTCCGGCAAAGCACTGCCGCCCCAGCTTCCCAACAGCAGGTCGAAGTCGTGTGAACGGGCTTTTTCCAGAAATATCTTTTGTTCAACTGCCACCGGTCGTACGCGAATACCTGCTTTTCCAAGTGCATCAGCAATTAATCCGGCCATATCTTTCCAGTCGGCCGAAGAATTCAGGTATAAGAGTTCGGTGTCAAATGGCACCCCATTTTTATCAAGTATTCCATCATTATCAGCATCCGAATAACCTGCTTTCGCGAGAAGTTGCTCAGCTTTTGGGATGTCTTGGGGTATAGGAAGAAGCGTACTGTCAAAGTCCGGCTTGAACGGAGAAACCGGTGATAGCATACGCCGAGAAGCGCTGCTGTATTGCTGGAAGAGCAGCTGGATGATCTGTTCGACAGGTACAAGATAGCTGATGGCTTTCCTGATATTATTATCGGAATAATAGGGAGTACGGTTATTACCCGGCCGCGTATTGAAGCAGAGGTAACTGTAGTTATAGGTAGGAGATAATACGCAGTGGTAATTATTGCGCATTTTTTCATCTGCAGCTAATTGCAGAAAGGTGGTGGTAGATAGATAGGTGGATACATCAAAAACCTGGTTTTTCAGGTCAAGTGATACGGCCTGCTCATCTTTGGCAATTCGGAAAACGATTTCATCCGGATGTTGAGGTGCATTTCTTTTACGTTGCAGGCGAATGGAGGATCCGGGAATCCACTCTTTTACCCGGTATTCGCCAAGACCTCGAATGCATTTCGGTTTTCTTCCCAACGAATCATGATTGAATGCCTCAAACAAAGCTCTGGGCGGGGGGACAGCATAATTTCCCGTAAGGTACACCAGACTAAAATTTCCGAGCAAGTTTTCGGGGTCGAAATAGCTTCGCTGAAGAATAGGAAATCCGGTAAGGAAGGAGATGTTTTGTTGGTGAGGTCGTTTCATCACCAGCTCGAAACGAAGTGGATCTTTAGGGTCGATAATGACATCCTTCAGATTCATCCAATACGGTTTGTAGGCGGGATTGTTAGTTGAAGGAGCAGCGTTTACTTTACAGGTAAAATAAACATCCTCGGCGGTCAGCGGACTACCATCGTCCCATACGATGCCGGGTTTGAGTCGGTAAGAATAGGTGAGGCCGTCGGCTGAAATGGCAGGAAACGATTCGACCAGATCCGGTTTGAGGCCATTACCGTGAGCCGTAGTGACAATGAAGCGGTGCAGAAAGGCAAACAATTCGGCACGCTGACCAGAAGTTCCGTTGGTAGGGTGAAGATTATCCGGTTCGGTGGTCAATTGTACGACGAGTGTATTGCTTTTGGACCAGCTAGCGGGCACAAAGTGGGTGTCCGGCAGTAAGATGTTTCCATCCGTGGAAACGCTGTTCGTCAGCAATTTGTCCGAAGTTCTTGAGTGGCAACCGGTGAAAATTGCGACAGCGAAAAGAAGGAGCGAAAACGGAGTCCTGTTCAAGATCATAGTAATGAAGTAAATATACAAAGTAAGCGGCTATTGTGGGTGTTTGGAAGGGAGTAAAGACCTGAAAAAATCTATAAAAAGGAATAAAATTTCCGATTTGTTTGCAGAAAAAGCAGGATTATCTATCTTTGCGACCCGCAGGAGAGGTGCCTGAGAGGCCGAAAGGAGCAGTTTGCTAAACTGTCGTACGTGTTAAAGCGTACCGAGGGTTCGAATCCCTCCCTCTCCGCTTCATAGTGAAGAGGAGAAAAAGGGGGGACGAAGAGTAAAATATTCGGGGCGTAGCGTAGTCCGGTTATCGCGCCTGGTTTGGGACCAGGAGGTCGCAGGTTCGAATCCTGCC
>CAINVI010000363.1 GCA_903854075.1 Candidatus Pollutiaquabacter sp.
AAATAAACTCGCAAACTTTTTGTGTTTCGTTTTTATCTACAACAAGTACCGAATAGAAAGAACGTACAAGAAGAAAATCATTGCTGCCTTTATTGCCCGCATCCAAGTCTTTTGCTTCGATATACCTTACGTAGCTGAAGGTTCCGGGTAATTTCCAGTCGATCGTTTGCTCTTTTATCAACTCATCCTCTTTATCCAGCAATCCTTTCAATGCTTTTTTACGAAGGTATTTATGGAAGTCGGTGGAGTCTTTGAACTTGGTTTCTTCCACATACCTCCCCAATGCAAATTCACTATAAGTGGGCGATGAAAGTGAATCGAAGTAAGACATGGCACTGTGACCAACACCCTCGAAAAATTCCACTACATTGCTCCAGCTTGGAGGACTGAACTGAATGAATTCAAAGAACAGGGAGTCTTTAGTATTAGCATAATAGATAGATGATCTTATTGTCGTACCGGGAACTTTTTTAAGATCCGGCACCGGATACTTTATTACTGTTATGTAGGAGGTGTCCTCTTCAAATGCAGCTTTTCCTGCCGTTTCCTCTAATAATTTCAAATCGGGTTCCGGGTGATCTTTACCGGGTTGCAAACTAAGTTGCAGGTAATAATCTTTCCCATACTCCAATTTAAGTCGCACGGTAGTTCTCTTATCGCCTTCCGTCCAGAATAAATGAGTTCCGGGATGAAGGACATGAATCTCGTATTTGTCGCTCTGATAAGTGCGAACCAAATGCTGTTTATCCATGTACAACCCAAACCAGTATTTTTGAAAGGTGGTATCGATTTCCCGCATTACATACAGCTTCGCGTATTGGGAAGTGTCCAGGCTACGGAAGCCAAAAGAAAGTGGACATGATGCATCGGGCGATTGTCCACCGGCTAAATGTCTCAGAAAAAGGAGGGCTAATAAAAGGCAGCTTTTTCGTAAAGATAAAAATGTCATTTTCCAAAGATGCAGGCATAAAAGTTATACCTGCAATGACTTTCGTCAGTAGGAAAATGATTACTCTACAATGATTTTAGAATAGCTCATTACGCCTGCTGAAGCTACACGCACCATATAAATTCCTTTTACCAGATCGTCAAGATCAAGGTGGGCGGTTGACGAGCCGATTGCTATTTCCCCGGAGCAAATGCTGTTTCCCAGCAAGTCAAACAGCGTCACCTCTGCAATTTGGCTAAACGGTGCTTGCCGCTCAATAGTAATCGAACCTGAAGTTGGATTAGGATAGCAACGGATGGAGGTTGATTCGTCGATCGTTGGAATGCCGACAGTGATATCGACAGAGATATCGTCGATTCGTAACGTCGATTGAACGTTAGTGCCGGTTTGGTGAAAGGCCAGAAATAAGCTGCTGCCGGTCGGTGGGGTGAAGTTGACGACTTCCTCATGATAACGTGAGTCGGTGGTTATAATTGGACCTGCGAGTAATTGCAAGGTGTCATTGGGTGAATTACTAAAGCAGCTATATACAGAAAGTGCGCACGTGCCAAAGGGTAATAATGATTTATACCAAAAGCGAAGTTGATAGGCCGGACAAACAATATTCGGATCGATGCAGGAGGTGATTGCCCAATTATCCGCATAGCCGGAGGTTGGTACAGGAAATCGAAGGCATTGTGTACCGGAGAGGACGTAGCTCTGACTAATGTCGGCAACTTGTCCGTCACCGTCGATATCTATATACGTAAAAGCGGAAAAATCGTCTGAAGGCTCAAATCCGTTACTGTAAGGTAATATGGACGGAAGATGTGATACAGTTAAAAATGTATCCTGATCATTTTGTGTATTGGCATCTCCCGGCAGTGCTACACGCGCTACGATTTCATAATCACCCGGCGCGGAAAGATTGACAGACTGAGCGAAGAAGTGTGTGTAGGTCGCGTTAGGTGCGATGGAGGCGTTTATCGTTTCTGTAACTGACGTTCCGCCATTGACGGAATAAGAGACCGGAAAATTGGAAATACTGCTACTTCCGTTATTACGGATATCCATTTCAATCACTTCCGCGTTGGAAAGTGTGCAGCCGGTAAAACCTGAACTAACCCGTTCCACACTGGCTTCTGCTGCCGAAGGTTGTGTTAGTGCGAGATCATCAATAAACCACCAGTATGAGTAATCTCCTGTAAATGAAAAACGAATATAAACTGTTGATTGTCCTCCGGCCACTGCAGTAATGTCGACATCCACTAAATTGGGATTCGGTGTTGCTTCATCTTGTGCAAGACCGGAATCCGCTGCATGCACCAGCGTCCAGTTCTGATTATCGTTACTAACGTATACACGACCGGTGTTCAGAAACGCGGGAGTGCTGAATTGATCGTCGTATTTGATAAATAATTCATTGAATGACAAGCGTACTACAGGACGGGAGGAGCAATTGATAGCAGAGGTAGTCAGTACACCATACTCGCCACCAATACCGCCGGTGGATTCGCTGTCAAACATGATTGT
>CAINVI010000364.1 GCA_903854075.1 Candidatus Pollutiaquabacter sp.
AGTAGCTCACTTGCCACATTTCAAAGTCATATTGAAGGCCGTATTCAAAGTCATTCAGGGAGATAACTCCGGCCGTATAGCCGACAAACGCACCAGCCGAGATGCCAATGAACATGGATAGGATAACCATGAACGGGAAAATGAAAAGTGCGGCAACGATTTTGGGCAGAATCAAATAGCTGGCGGAATTGATGCCCATGATTTCCATCGCATCGATTTGTTCCGTAATGCGCATGGTGCCGATTTCCGAAGCAATGTTACCGCCCACTTTTCCGGATAGAATCAGACAAACGATGGTCGAGGAAAACTCCAAAATCATCGTTTGACGTGTGGTATACCCTATAGTCCATCGAGGAATCCAGCCACTATCAATGTTGGCCGCCGTTTGCAGGGTCACAACGGCACCCATAAACAATGATAACAACGCAACAATGCCCAGCGACTGCAAGCCGATTTTATCAATTTCTTGGATGATCAGCTTCCAGTAAATTTTGCGCTTTTCCGGCTTGGTAAACGTGCTTACCATGAGCAGGAAATATTTGCCGATATGGAAATAGACGGATGTCATTCTAAGCAAACTTAAGTATGCGGCTATGGTATTTTGCATACCGCCCTGTCCGAGTATGCACAGTGAAAAGTGAATGATGCGAATGATGCGTTAACGCATGAATTTCGTGCGCAGATATTCCAGCACAAAAGGAATGGCATAGGACCCAAACAGACAGATCGGATAAAACATACGACTCGACAGCGTTTCGGGTTCCGGCCAGCCCGTCATCGAGAATAGGCTGAATTTCATGAGAAATACGCTGCATGTCAACGCGGTAAACCAGCCCAGCAAGGGCCAACGGTAGTCTTTTTCAGCGGCGTAAATGAGGAACTTCAACAACGGAGAGGCGCTCCATACCCAGCCAACAAGGCCGGCAATGAAAAGCAGTGAATAGAGGACAGTGTCTGACATGTAACAGCTTATCTTCGCATGTATATCTCGGCGAAACTATGACATCGAATGTAAAAAAGACCCTTTTCGCGTGTTTAATCGCACTGGCAATAGCTTCCTGTGCTACCAACAAAAAGCGTCGGTGCAATACCTGTCCGAAATGGGAAGACCGAATTGAGTGGACCTCTCAAACCCCGGTTTATGAAGAACAGTACAGATCTGGAAGTCGCCCTTAAGCCATTTCTTCCTGCGGAAGCCTTGGAGTTGGCGTGTGAGAAACTGCGCGCACATCCGCATCATTTGGTCATAACCGAACCGCGCTCGACAAAACTTGGTGATTTCACAGCGGATCCGCGTGGCAGTCGCCATGTCCTAACGGTCAATGGCAATCTCAACAAGTACGCCTTCCTCATTACGTTGATGCACGAACTGGCCCACCTCATCACGTATGTCGACCATCGTGATCGTGTGAAGCCGCACGGCGCTGAATGGAAAAGCGCATTTAAACAAACACTGGGTCCGTTTTTACGCAGAAGCGTTTTTCCGGATGACATCGCCAAGGCCATTGCCTCTTACCTGGCCAATCCCGCTGCCTCCACCTGCGCCGATATTCATTTGTCGAAAACATTGGCCCGTTACGATCGGAAGAGTCACCCGGATATTCAGCTGTTGGATGATATTCCACACAACGCTCGGTTTGTCTATGGAAGAGATCACCGGGTATTCGTTAAAGGAGATCGTTTGCGAACCCGGTATCGTTGCTTTGAAGAAGGAACGCGGCATGAGTACTTGTTTAGTCCGCTGGTCAAAATCAAACACCTGAAATAGGGACAAAAAAGAAAGCCATCCGAACGTTATCGAATGGCTTCCCTTATATACTTGATGTAATTTAGTTCCGCTGTAATTTGAGTGTCTTTGTCTTCCCGTCGACTCCGGTGACACGTACCATATAAATTCCGCGCTTGAGGTGTTCTACCGGAATCTCCACAAACTGGCATCCTTCATCAGAAGATTGATGGGTTTGGGTGAAAATCGCTTTTCCGGTTAAATCCATTACACTCAGGGTAAAGGACTCGGTCATGGATTCATCGAAAACCAATTCTATACGACCATCCATCCCTACAATGTGCGCTGAAGAAATCGGATGCTGCGCACGTTCCTGTGCCA
>CAINVI010000365.1 GCA_903854075.1 Candidatus Pollutiaquabacter sp.
ATGACCACGAGTTGATTGCGCGGCATGGACACGTCGATATCCTTCAGGTTGTGGACACGTGCCCCGAAAATCTCCAGCATTTCTTTTTCGTCGCGCATACTATTCGCCAGCCTCGGGCGAGGGTGGACCTGCGAAGTTAATCAAAGTAATGCTTAAAACAGAGGGGCGACTAATTTGTTATGTGATAAAGAATAATCCCGTGACCGGTCCGTTCTTTACGACATTCTTCTTTACTTTGTAGTGTATGTTTCGTTTTGCTATAGCCGTTTCTCTTCTACTCACCGGTGCCGTGTTTGCACAGGATGGCGGACGTGCGGTATATTCCTTTTTGGAAATTCCGGCTTCTGCCCGGATCGCAGCAATGGGCGGAACAATGATCACCGTGAGTGACCATGATGTCAACGCTGCGCTGCAGGCTCCTTCTTTATTGAACGAATCGCAAGACAAGAGCCTTGCGTTCAGTATGGTGAACTACTTTGACGGCGTAAAATTAGGAGATGCTTCGTATGTTCATCACCACCAGAAATACGGCACCTTTCTGGCTTCTATGCATTATGCTTCGTACGGCGACTTCAAGCTGACCAATGAATTCGGGGATGTCGAAGGCGGCTTCAATGCATCGGATTACTGTATGAGTCTCGGCTGGGGATATCGGTATAATCCGCGCTTTTCTGTAGGAGCTTTTTTCAAGACTATCTACAGCGACTATTATCTGTATAATTCTTTGGGCGTGGCACTGGATATTTCCGCCACCTACCTGGATACCGCCAATAATTTTACGGCAACGATCCTGGCGCGGAATGTCGGGGTACAGCTGGATAATTATGTGGAAGGGCAATCAGAGCCGTTACCGGCAGAGGTACTTATCGGATTTTCTAAGCGACTCTCTCATACGCCGCTACGGTTTAGTGTGACTTACCGTCATCTTGAAAAGTTCGACTTGAGTTATACGGATCCGAATGACCTGACGGACATCGATCCGTTGACCGGTGAGGCCAGTGTGAAAGAGATTTCTTTCGGGAATAATCTGTCCCGCCACTTTATTATCGGCAGTGAGATACTTCTTTCGCGGAATTTTCACCTGCGTGCAGCCTATAATTTTCAGCGGAGGCAGGAGCTGGTTGTAGATACCAAGCCCGGTACGGTAGGTTTCTCGTTGGGTTTTGGATTAAAGATCAGCAAATTCGTGTTCAGCTACGGACGTGGAAAATACCATCTGGCAGGAGCTTCCAACCACTTTTCACTCTCCATGAATCTGGGGGAATTTGCTAAAAAGAAAAGCCGTTAACCGACGTACTATTCGGCCGTAATGGTCGCGCGTTGACGGATCAGTTCCATGGCAAACGCTAATTGCTCTACCTGGTTCATGTTAGAATTATCCAGCACGATGGCGTCCTCGGATTGCCGGAGAGGACTTTCTTTGCGATGGGTGTCCGTATGGTCTCGGTCGGCGATATTCTTCATGACCTCATCGACGGTTACCATAAATCCTTTTTCGTTCAGTTCATCGAACCGCCGTTTGGCGCGAACCTCTTTCCGTGCGGTCATAAAAAGCTTCAGTTCGGCATCCGGAAAAACGGTGGTGCCGATGTCGCGGCCGTCCATCACGATTCCTTTTTGGGTGCCGTAGCTCTTTTGCAAATCGACCATGCGGTGTCGTATGGCAGGGATCGCACTAACCGGACTTACCAGGTCGGAGATGCGAAGGTCACGTATTGATTTTTCGACATTTCTACCGTTCAAAACAACTTCCGACAATCCTGTTAAAGGATTGATTTCAAAAGTAATATGGATTTTATCCAGAAACTGTTCAAGGTCTTTTTCCGGCCATTCGGCCAGTTGGTCCACCTTGGTATTTTCTTCGAGCATGAACAACGTGACGGCGCGGTACATGGCTCCGGAATCGATATACCGGTAGTTCAATTTTTTAGCAAGCGCCTTGGCCAGGGTGCTTTTACCGCAGGATGAAAAACCGTCGATTGCTATGACAATAGGAGAAGTGATCACGCCGGGGGTATCGTTGATGGTAAAACCCGCCCTCCTGACTAAGTGGATGGTCTCAGGCATGGGTTCAAAGGTAGGAAAAAGCCATCGGATTCGGCAAGTAAATGTGATCGTAATAAGGGGTTAAAATGATGCGATGCGTTTATTTATTCGTATTTTTGGAGTAATGAAAGTCACCATTGATTCCCAGTCTGGTTTTTGTTTTGGCGTAGTGTATGCCATCCAGATGGCTGAAGAAGAGTTGGAACGGTCCGGCAAATTGTATTGCCTGGGCGATATTGTTCACAACAATATGGAGGTAGAGCGCTTACGTTCCAAAGGCCTTGAAATCATCGATCATGAGCGACTGCGTGTACTTTCCGATTGCAAGGTCCTGATCCGGGCACACGGAGAGCCACCGGAAACCTATCAAATAGCACTTCGGAATAATATTGAATTGATTGATGCTTCCTGTCCGGTAGTACTTAAGTTGCAAAACCGGGTACGCCTCAGTTTTGATGAAGTGGTGGAGCACGATGGCCAGGTGGTTATTTACGGTGAGATTGGACATGCGGAGGTAAATGGTTTGGTAGGTCAAACCTCCGGTAAAGCCATTATCGTTCGTAACGAAGAGGATCTTGACCAGGTTGATTTTTCCCGGCCGGTTTATTTTTTCTCGCAAACCACTAAGAGCACCAAAGGCTTTGAGAAGATGAAGTCGCTCATCGAGGAGCGTTCCCAAAAGGCGGTAGAGGATGAAGTGCGGGATGAATACCTGACTACCAACGATACCATTTGTCGGCAGGTTTCCAACCGCGAACCGCAGTTGCGCAAATTCGCTGATCAGCACGATGTCATTCTTTTTGTCAGTGGTAAAAAGAGTTCCAACGGCAAGGCACTTTTCGAGGTGTGTCGTTCCGTCAATCCTAACACCTATTTCATTTCGGATACGGATGAGATTGATACCGATTGGCTAACCGGAAAAGAAACCGTGGGTATCTGTGGCGCTACCAGTACGCCGATGTGGCTGATGGAAAAGGCGGCTGATTTCGTACGCGACCAGGCCGTTTCGGTAGTGTCCTGATCCTTGTTTTTTTTAGTTTTTAGGCCTTTTTTAGGCCTTTCCGTTTTATTAATGCAATACATTGATTATCAAAGGGCTGTTCGTGTACAAACTTGTGAAGGTGTCAGCTTCCCCATTCTTCGGCCATTTGAAATTAG
>CAINVI010000366.1 GCA_903854075.1 Candidatus Pollutiaquabacter sp.
CAACGAATTTTATTTCGACAAAGCCGTTTACAACTTCTACATCCACCCGCAATGGGATCAATTTGGGTCGAATCCCCTCTACATCAAAATCCTATTCGCCGAGTACCAAGAAGGTTTTGCCCTCATCGAAATGTTCGGAGAATGGAACGATGCCCTCTATAACGATGTGATGCACCTCAAGCGCGAAGTCCTCGAAATCCTCATGCAAGACGGGATCCGGAAATTTGTGATGATTGGCGAAAATGTGATGAATTTCCACGCCTCAGACGATGCCTATTACGAAGAGTGGTTCCAAGATGTAGAAGAAGGCTGGATTGCGATGGTCAACTTTAGAGACCACGTGGTGCAGGAATTCCGCAGGGAACGCATCGACTTCTACCTAAATTTTGGGGGTGAGCTGGACGATATCGCTTGGCGCACGCTGGGTCCACGACAGCTATTTGCTATGGTTGATGGAATTCTTGGACGGCGGTTGAATTGATATTTGACTTTTCGCCGCCATTATATAAACGCATACGACGATATAACTTTCTAACATCCCTAACCCATATGGCGATAAGTAAAGGTAAAACCACAACAACCAATTTATTGTATACAAATGCCCGTGAAAACTCCCCGTGCAATGCATGCTGCACAGCGCGTGTAAGTCCGCAAGCATAACATTCTGTATTGAGCAACAATCGACTTACACAAACCACCAACCCCGTATCATCAAAAAAATTTGCGGGTAGTATCCATAGCACCAAAGGCACTAGGATATACCCGCAAAAAAGAATTCGAAGTAAAAAGGGATTAGAGCGTTTCCGTGTAATCGCCATCTTTAGGTTTCAAATCACCAGTGATGATGCGGATCAAATCAATCAAAGTCCAAACACCGCAACCGCCGCCTGTCAATAATTGTAACACACCTTCCATAGTGTATCCCAAATAGAAACGGTGAATGCCAAGCACACCCACAAAAATGCACAATATCAAAGCAATCATTTGGCTCTTTCCTTCACCAGGATCAGCATTTTTCTTAACTGCTTTTGTATTTGTATTAGAAATTGCATTTACCGCAGCCTTTTTTGAAACTACAGTTGATGATTTAACTGCCTGAGTAGATGTTTGAGTAGCGTTCTTTACGGTTGCTACTTCGTTTTTTGCCAAAATATTATTTGAAACGACAGCTGTAGTAACTGTAGAAGCTTCCATGGCAGTATTTTCTGTAGATTTAACAGATTGAACTATGACATTATCTGTATTTTGAGCAACGGCAACAACATCCGACTTGGCCTTAACTTTCTTTGGCGTTTGTTTAACAGGATTGTTGTTAGCATCCGATCCACCGCCCCAAGCGATGTTAAATCCACGGCTGTGATAGCGTTTGGAGAATGTAGCGTTTGTGCTACAAGAAGATACTAAAATAGCCACCATGGCTATAAGAAGTCCTAATTTAGATGTAGTTGTTTTTTTCATATTGTTTTTATTGTTTTTACGAATGTAACTTAATTGCTGAAAATTCAATCACGACCAATAAATTCGCAAAATGAATTATATCGCGACAAGATGTAATTCCTTTTTTCCCAAGTTCAAGCCCGGTTTTGGAATCAAATGAAGATTATTTAAAATGCGTCTGGTAAATTTCCACTCCAAAGTAAAAAAATCTAACCCTTTGTTTTTGGGTAGATCTAAAGTCAAATACACGTAATCACCGGACGCTTTC
>CAINVI010000367.1 GCA_903854075.1 Candidatus Pollutiaquabacter sp.
AATCCAGAGCGAGTTCAAGGTATTAATTACCTTTTTAGTATCTGTTATACTTGCATCTTCCTCGTTCGGAAGTTTGGCCAGAAAATGTCGCTCGATGGTTTTGAACAAGTTTAATTCTACCTTTTTCGGATCTACCAAAACGAATTTAACCTGCGCAGGGTGCTTTTTGTATAATAAGGAAACCAGAATGGCATTCAATCCGACCGATTTTCCTTGACCGGTGGCACCGGCCATGAGTAAGTGCGGCATCTTGGCCAGGTCGTGAACATAAACTTCGTTGGAAATGGTTTTACCCAGCGCAATAGGAAGGTCCATTTCTGAGTTCACGAATTTATCAGAACCCAAAACGTTCTTCATAGGTACCATTTCCGGTTTCTGGTTAGGCACTTCGATACCGATAGTTCCACGTCCGGGGATAGGAGCAATGATTCGAATGCCCAACGCAGAAAGACTCAGTGCGATATCATCTTCCAGGTTTTTGATCTTGGAGATACGAACGCCTGCTTGCGGAACGATTTCGAACAATGTGACCGTCGGCCCGATGGTGGCCTTAATCTTATCGATCGAGATGTTGTAGTGTCCCAGCGTTTCTACGATGCGATTTTTATTCGCTTCCAGTTCTTCTTTGTTGACCTCAATACGCTTGTCTCCGTAATTCTCCAGCAAGTCAAGCGTTGGGAATTTATAGGAGGAAAGATCGAGGGTAGGATCGTAGTCGCCAACAGCATGAACTAACTCTTCGTGCTCTTCGACCACGGCTTCGTCTTCCTGAACTGCGGCTACCTCCAGCTGTACTTCGCCATCTTCAGTGACTACACTGCCGGTTTTTTCGGGAAGTTCGGTGTTCATTTCGAACTCATTTTCAGCCTCCAACTCTTCCTCGTCAGATTCTTCTTCTTCCTCGTCTTCGCTGTCCGAAATATCTATGGCATCCACGTCGTCGTCGTCGAACAGTTCTTCTTCTTCGTTTTCTTCCGCTTCAGTTTCATCGTCGTTCAACTCCAGTTCAACCGTTCGAGGCGTATCTTTTTCCCGGATATTATTTTCTTTCTTTTCAATAAGAGGAGCGCCTAGATCAGTTTCTTCTTGTAGTTCCTCTGCGGCCAGGTCATCCGCAACCAAAGCAGGTTTACGGAACGGAATATTGAAGGCAGCTACCAGAAATCCTACCATGGAAAAGAGGAGAACCGCGCCGGTTCCGATGATGCCGAATAATCCTTTGAAAGTATGGCTAAGTTGATAGCCGTAACCTCCTGCGTAATTCAAAAGGGAGGGTTGATTATGAAAGATGAATCCTAGAAACGTGGATGTCCATACCAGTCCGAAAAAACTGTACCGAAGCGATTGTCCGATAGGCAGTAAGTCAACTTGCCAAAGTATGCGCACCGCCCAAAGAAAGAGTACAAACGGAAATACAAAGGCAGCGATGCCGAACCAATCATTTTGAAACTGTAAGGCAGTAAGTGCACCGGTTTTTCCTAGCCAATTATGCACTTTGAGCTCCGGATTTGTCAGTAGGTCCCAGCCGGTGTTGGCTCCTGCAACGGCCATATCTTCTTTCCACGTAAAAAGATTGGAAATAAACCCTACTGTCATGAACAGCGCGGTCAGCAGTAAAAAAAGTCCGAAAAGCTTGTGGGTACGCTCATCCGCCAAAAAATGGCGGAATGCATCCAATTTTGACGCCCAACTGCTTCCTTTATTTCTGCTGCTTCGGGACTTTTTCTCCTTGGGTTCGGCTTGCTCTTCCGTGTCTTGTCTTAATCTGTTCGCCATTAGTAACCTGCTAATAATAAGTTATTAAAGGTAAAGTCCGGTGTTTTTAGAGAGCGGATTACACCGTAAAAGATATGAACAAGGTTTTCAGTGCGATATGGTAAATAAACGATAGTTTACTACCGAAAATTCCTTTTTGAAACGGAGGATAATACTTACTTTTAAACAGACAATATCTAGGCTGTTATGAACCGATTATTTGCGTTATTTTCCTTGCAGAAAAGCAAAATAACCGGGATCTTTTTCTACGTATGTTGCCGCCACAATTGATTATTTTTATCGCACCATGTTACAGCGACTTTCCATCCAGAACTACGCCCTGATTGAACGACTTGATCTGGAGATAAATGCGGGCATGAATATCATCACCGGAGAGACTGGTGCCGGTAAGTCCATCCTTTTGGGTGCGCTGGGATTAATTCTCGGACAACGTTCGGATACAGAAGCTTTGCTCGATAAGTCCCGTAAATGTGTAGTAGAGGGTACGTTTAAAGCGGATAAGGAATCGTTCCAGATATTAAATTATCTACGGGAAAACGATTTGGATCCCTCTTCGGAAATCCATGTACGAAGGGAAGTCAGCCCTGAAGGTAAGTCCCGCTCGTTCATCAACGATACCCCGGTAAACCTGCAGCAGTTAAAGGAATTTACTGGAATGTTGGTGGATATTCATTCTCAGCACCAAACTTTGCTGCTCAACAAGGCGGATTTTCAATTGTCCGTCGTTGATGCTTTGGCAGGAACACAGGATGCGCTGGTACACTACAAATCCGATTACAAAGCATGGCAGCTAGCACATGCGAAAGTGAGAACATTAGAGGAAGCCGAGCAAAAAGCAGTCGCTGAACAAGATTATCTGCGCTACCAATACCAGGAATTGGAGGAGGCAGCCTTAAAACCCGGTGAACAAACCGAGCTTGAAAAAGAGCTTTCTGCACTTACCAATGCCGGAGAAATCAATTCTAAACTTACGCTTGCCTGTAGCGGACTATCCGGGACGGAACAGGATCTTGTCAGTCAGTTGTCGCAAATCAATCAGCAATTGCAATCGCTGGCCCGGTATGATGATCGTATCAAATCGTTGTGCGATCGCCTGAAAAGTGCGGTCATCGAGCTGAAAGACATTGCAGCAGAAGCCGAAGATTTGTCGGCCGCGTTTCGATCGGATCCGGCAAGAACAGAACAAATAGAAACTCGTCTGGATACTATTTACCGCTTGGAAAAAAAGCACCGGATAAACACGCTGGAAGAACTACTTCAGCTCGGTGCTGCCTGGTCGGAACGACTGAATAATATGGAATCGTTGAGCGAAGAGTTGGAGCAGCACCGTAAACGTGAAGTACAGCTACTGACAGAACTTAACGGTCAGGCTCAAAAAATATCTTTTGCACGCAACAAGTCGTTATCCAAAACGGAAAAGAAATTGCAAGCTATGCTAACGGATGTTGCTTTACCCAACGGACAGTTTAAGATTCTATTGACCACTGACAACGAAGGTTTTCCGGGTCCTAATGGAATCGACAAGATTAAATTCCTGTTCTCGGCCAACAAAGGGGTGGAGCCTACTGAAATTGGCAAGGTCGCTTCCGGCGGCGAATTGTCGCGGTTAATGCTGTGTATTAAAGCAGCTGTTGCCGCATCGATGCAATTGCCCACCATGATATTCGATGAAATAGATACTGGGATTTCCGGAGAAACAGCACTGAAAATTGGCGAAGTCATGAATGGCCTCTCGCAGCATCATCAGTTGATCGCCATTACCCACTTGCCGCAGATTGCCAGTCGCGGCGCAGCGCATTATTTTGTACGCAAACAAGTAGCCGGCAAAAAAACGCTGACCGAAGTAGTTAGCTTGAAGCCGGAAGAGCGGTTGGTAGAAATTGCGCGAATGCTGAGCGGTGATAAACCTACCGCTGCCGCTTTAGCCAATGCAAAAGATCTGCTGGAGCGTTGAGAATACTAACGAAATTCTTGTTAAAATTGCCACACCAAACCAAAGACCTAAACTATGTCAAATTTGCTGAAAGGTAAACGCGGAATTATCTCCGGTGCATTGGATGCCAATTCCATTGCCTGGAAAGTCGCTCAACGTTGTCACCAAGAAGGAGCACAGATCGTACTGACCAATGCGCCGATTGCTATGCGCATGGGTGAAATCAAGAAACTGGCTGAAGAAACCGGGGCCGAAATTATTCCTGCGGATGCTACCTCTGTGGAAGACCTGACCAATCTGTTTACCAAATCCACGGAAATTCTCGGCGGTAAAGCGGATTTCCTGTTGCATTCCATCGGTATGTCCGTCAATATTCGAAAGAACATTCCCTACGTGGAGAGTAACTACGATTATTTTATGAAAGGCATAGATGTTTCGGCTATGTCGTTGCACAAAATGCTCGCTACAGCTATGAAGCTGGATGCCATCAACGAGGGAGGAAGTGTAGTAGCGCTGAGTTATATCGCCGCACAGCGTACCTATCCGTTCTATACTGATATGGCGGATATCAAAGCCATGCTCGAATCCATTACGCGTAGTTTCGGCTACCACTACGGTAAGTTCCGCAAAGTCCGGGTCAATTCTGTGTCTCAGTCGCCGACCAAAACGACTGCGGGTACGGGCATTAAGGGCTTTGATGATTTCTACAACTTCGCAGATCAGATTTCACCGTTAGGCAATGCATCGGCAGATTCCTGCGCCGATTATTGCGTATCACTTTTCTCGGATCTCACCCGTATGGTTACCATGCAGAATCTTTACCATGACGGCGGTTATTCCACCACCGGAATCAGTTCCGAGGTAATGGCCA
>CAINVI010000368.1 GCA_903854075.1 Candidatus Pollutiaquabacter sp.
CCGCCTCCGCCGCTTCCGAAAGTTCCATCGGTTCCGGCACCTCCACCACTGTACCCTCCGCCACCTCCTCCGCCAGAGTTTCCAAAACCAGGATTTTGTGTACCGCCTTGTCCACCACCACCCCAACCGCCGGCACCGCCGTTATAATTAGGATTATAAATATCGTAGAAGAAGCCTCCAGCATTTCCATTGATATAAGCCTTTCCTCCGATTACATAAACGTTGGAGTTATACATTGAAGATACTCCGTCTCCGAGATACCCGCCCCCCCCGGCTCCGGTTCCAACATCTGTGGTGATTCCACCGCCGTAACCATTTACACCACCGGCACCCGCGGGATTGCCGTTACTATTATTCCCTGAAGTTCCGTTGATGGATAGCACACCGCCTACCCCGTCATTAGTCAATCCTGCTCCTCCTCCTCCTCCGGCCATGATCAACAACTGAGAACCACGCTTGAGCAATACGCTTGAAGCGCCGCCACCGCCTGCACCGGTCTCGCTAGATCCGTCTGAATACAATAGTCCACGGTCGCCATGAGAACCGGGAGCAGGCACCAATGTATCACCAGCCAACAAGTAAAATACGGCTGTCACGTAAGCGCCTTTACCGCCGTTGCGTTGATCATTGGGTCCACCCTGTGCACCAAACACTTCTATTTCATACCATCCGTTCGAGGGGACTATATACACCTGAAAGCCATAGGGAACAGCAGTAATTAGATTGCCTTTGAACGTAAACAGACCTTCACTGCAATCCGTAATGCCATTGTTGTTCGTGTCCCAGTCCGGTGTCGTGCAACCACACCCGGCTGATACGGTCTTCTCCGGATTATCCGGACACACATCACAAACATCCCCTACGCCATCTCCGTCAATTTCAGACTGGTTGGGATTGACAGTGGTCAGGCAATTGTCTGTAAGATCGGGAATACTGTCACCGTCAGTATCTAACAAGGGACCGGTAATGATTACCCGCCCGTCACCTTGGTTTAGGTTGCTGAACTGTGGTAACACGGAATAGTTACCGGTCAGGTAAGAGGCCATGGTTTGATCATTCTCGCCATATCTACCCATTCCACCGCCGTAACCACCTGCTCCGTCTGTTAACGGGATGCCATAAGCACCCCTTCCTTCTCGACCTCCACCCCAACCGCCAAATCCGGCGGATCCGCATTGCCCAGGGTTGTTTGGATTTGCGAGTGGTCGGTTATCATTGTACAGGTAATTTCTAAAACCTCCACCACCATAATTAAAAATGCTGTTCTGAAAGTCGAAACACTGCCCAGATTGGCCAACAACTGATTGTGTATCGACTGAGGCCGTTCCCCCGCTACCGGCTGCAGCAAAGAGTAGCGGTTCTACAGTCTTATCGTTGTAACTGATGTAAACATTGTCAATTTCCAGCAAAGAACTACCAGCATAGCTTTTTACTGCAATTGCGTGTTTCCAGTCAGAAAAGTCTGCTTGAGCCCAACTTAATGCCTTTATTGTATAAGTGTAGTTGTTCGGAGTGCCGTTTATGTTTAAGGTAAGATTCAAATTACCTATTTCATTGATCGATATTTCCACAAGGCAACTTCCCGGGCCATCTGCAACATTATTTATGGTGAATTGACCATATATTAATGAACCGAAATAGAGGTAACATTGTATGTACTGAAGACCAATATTAGGTACGACGCGTTTCCATACGAATCTCAATTGGGAACCACTGCCAGTATTTGGAGCGATTGCATTTGAACCGAGACCGTCTACATCAGGTGCGTAACTGTAACTAACATCCCCCGACGCCGAACCATACTGAATAGTGAATTGGACATTCATATTTCCAGACCGGTCACCGAGAGGTGGAATGATTATTGCACCGGAATCGATAGAGGCAAATTGTATGGCATTGCCCGTATAAATGGCTGCGCCTGCAAGACTGGCTCCATTTAGCCCTCCGCTGAAGTCATTAGAGTAGGGGATACCCGCATTTGATTCTGTCAATTGCCTGACTACTCCCGAAGCACCACCGCCACCACCACCGTTCCAATTGTTGTCGCTGATACATCGTGTACCGTCTCCGCCGCGCTGACCGGGCGATGCAATCAGGGTGTCTCCCTCGTTGAAATAATGATAGGTCTGCACTACAGCGCCATTGCTACCTGGATTACTCCCGGCAGCACCACCTTTCGCTCCCATGGCCTTGACCAGATAAAGTCCGTCGGCGGGGACGACGTATTTCTGGAAACCGAATTCAGGTGCGCTCCAATTGAAAATTCCTTCGAGACAATCCGTCACCCCGTTGGCATTCATGTCGCTTTCAGGAGTGGAACAGCCACAGATACCCGGTTGAACTTTATACTTGTTTTGCGGACAACCATCCGACACATCGCCCACACCATCACCGTCGCCATCCGCTTGGTCAGGGTTGTACACGACGGGACTATTATCCAACGGATCAATCACACTATCATTATCCTGATCTGCAAATGGTCCGAGTACACTCACCACGCCATCGCCGGGATTATTACTTGACAATTGCACCAGTCGAGTAGTGATCGTTGAAGGGCTGATATAAGAACCACCGCCACCACCGCCGTCACCCTCATTTTGACCGCCGCCACCGCCGCTGTATCCTCCACCGCCAGCACCACCTCCATCATGATCCACGATGAGACCATCACTTGCCGGTCCACCTTCGCCACCGCCGCCCCAGCCACCATCACCACCTCTTTGTCCCGAATTGCCGCCAAAGTTGCCGCTCAGATAGGCCTGTCCGCCGTAGGAAAGCAGTACATTATTACCGTCATAATGTGTGCCTCCATCTGTGAAATAACCTGCACCGCCTGCACCGCCATAAAAACTGGAGTTATTTCCTAATCCACCTCCGGCACCATTCGTGCCTCCCCATGCAAAATCACCATTGGATGTTGTCAAAGCGGCTGATCCGTTGTTATTGGGTCCTGCACCACCACCGCCGCCTGCCATAATCAGCAGTTGATTTCCGGCAGACTGGTTCACTATGGAGGAAGCACCACCGCCACCGCCGCCACTAACATTGTTGCCATCGTTTTGTCCGGCCTGGCCTGCGCCTCCGATGGCCAATTTCAAGATGGTTCCTGCTGTGAGAAAAGTGGATGTACGCATCCGGGCACCGTAGCCACCTGAATAGTTGCCGGCAGGACCGCCCTGACCACCGCTAACATCCAGGATATACCACCCGTCGGAAGGAATGCTAAATGTCTGAAATGAATTACCCTGGAAAAAAAAGGAATTGTATGGACCGGAAATCATGACTGATCCGTCTCCTGCATTGAATCCACTCTCCTGCTGCAAGCCAGGTGAATTTACCATAGAGGATACATAGGAACCGCCACCGCCGCCACCGCCGCTGCTACCACTCATTTGTCCGCCGCCGCCGCCACTCCAGCCGCCACCGCCGCCGCCACCGCCGTCGTTTTGTGTAAATCCGGTGCCATCAGCGGGACCGCCTTGACCGCCTCCACCCCAACCACCAAAACCACCCACAGCATTGCCGGAACCGTTACCGCTGCCATCCGTGCCACCCGTATTTCCATTTAGGTAAGAATTACCTCCTCGCGACAACAACGTAATACCGTCACTGTCGTAATGCGTTCCACCGTTTCCATAATATCCGCCGCCACCGGCACCATCACGGTAATTAGAACCTATTCCACCACCACCACCATTATTACCTCCGGAAACGTAGGCATTGCCGTTATTATCATTTCCACTGGTTCCGTCGTTGACCCCTTGTGCACCAACACCATCGTTTGCGGTGCCGGATCCGCCACCACCACCCGCGACGATAAGAGGAGTTTGCTGCGTGCCTTGTAAAAGAACGATAGAGGATGCTCCGCCACCGCCACCACCACTCAGATTGTCAACACCGGCGCCAAGACCTACACGGCCCATTCCTCCAACACCAATGCGCAACACATCTCCCGCCTGTAATTGAAAATAGCCCCGCATGTAGGCCCCTTTACCGCCGTTGAAACTTCCGGCGGGTCCGCCCTGTGCACCTTTCACTTCTAACAAATACATTCCGGTAGCCGGCACCGTATAGGTTTGGAAGGAAGGTCCATTAAAAGAAAAAGGTTGTTGCACGTACACCTGTCCGGTACCTCCGGAGGACTGAGCAATGGACGCATTAGTCAAAAGGAACAGCGTGACGGCGAAGAGAAGAAACGGTATTTTTATCATGGGAATGTTGGGTGTGGTTCAGTTGATAGTAGGCGGGACAATGAGGTCAAACCGAAGGTTAAACTTCATTGGTCAGCAGTAAGGATTTATAATAAATTGAATATCATTTTATTAAGCTATAGTACATTTAAACCGCAAATCGATGGTACCGAACTATCGATTCACTGCTGATTGCTTCCCGTCCTTACAAATAATCGATTTAAGCTTAAATTTAGACGTTTTTGTAGGTGTATTATTTCTTTTTTCTAGAATTGGGAATACAACAAAAATGAATTAGAATTTCAACAAATCCCAATTACAAAAGTATTACAAGCTAAAAAGCTCGAATAATTGAATAATAAATACAATTACACAGGCCTTGTATTAACTTTGTAATATAAATTTGGCTATCAGCTACTAATTATGAAATACAGAATCCTGCTTTGTGTAGTAATTATATGGCTGTTGACTCTCAATTCGACAGTTTCTGGTCAGTCGCCCGTGCATGAAATAGCTCAAAAACTGCAGGAAATCGATTCGACGATGTACCGGAATCCGGCGGGCGCCAAGGCAGCTTTACTTCATTTAGCAAAGTTGTATCCGGCTGCTCCCGACTCCAGCAAAGGGTTGATTTACCTGAAACTGGCCACTGCCCTTGGTATGACCAATAACCTGGATTCGGGGATTTGGGCTACCCGGGAAGCTATTCGAATGTTCGAAAAGAAAAGCTTAGAAAAGACGTGTTCCTTCAGAATGCTGGCCATCTTGTACCGGCTGAAAGGGGACTACGTCAACGCAGAGTCAGCTATTACTGCATCGCTCCAAATCAACGATAGTCTTGTCCACGATGCCTATCAAAAAGTGATTACTCTGCAAGAGTATGGCAACCTTTGCGTCGACATACGTCAATTTCAAAAAGGTACCGGTATGTACCTAAAAGCACTTGATATCGCCTCAACATCCGAATATAAAGACCCGGTAGGAATTTCAACTGCCGTAAAGCTTCGGATTAATTTAGCCGAAGCGTATAACGCTAACAAAAACTACTCGTTTGCCATCCGTGAACTTATTCCTTCCCTGCGACTTTTAGATTCTCTGAAGGACGAGGAGGGATACCTGCGTTCCGGGATTTCACTCGCGAATTCCTACTTGGAATCAGGCGACTTAAAGAGCTGCGACAGCCTGCTGATTGCGTTGAATGTATTGGCAAAAAAAATAGGCAATGATGAGCTCAAGGCTTATGTTCTTCATTTGAAAGCATCGGCACTAGCAGCACGAAAAGAATTCAGGGCTTCCCTACCTTTTCATCGCGAAGCTTTTGAAATACTGGAAAAGAACCGGTCAGCATTTTTGATCGAATGCATGAATGCCTATCTGGAAGCCATGAATACCACGAGCGATCATGCTGAAGCCCTTAGAGTCATCCACAATCCTATAGTTGTCGATGCTTTTGAAAACGAGGAACCGTACGAACAATTGAATTTTAAAATGAATGCGATCCGTTTCCTGCGAACGGAACTTACACGCGAGGCATTAGAAGAGTATTACACCGACATCATCCGGCTGCAAAAAAAAGTGAGCGAACAAGAACAAAAAAACTCAGCCACCGAATTACAAGCCAAGTACCAATTTGACAAACAGCAAGAGTCCGAACAATTGCTAATCCGCGAGAACAGCCTCTTGAAAGAGAAAGCCGAGTTCAAACGCCTTCAGCTCTTCTTGTTTATCGCCATCGCTATGTTGGTCATAATCATTCTGTCCATGAATCTCCGTCGTGTCCGTCAGCGCGCCTTACTTCAATCGAATGAACTTAAAGCCCAGCAACAAGAGATCCGTTTTCAAAAAGACCGCTCAGAATGGATGGAGCGCGAGAAATCATTCCGTGACCAGCTTGTCAACCAGCAAAAGATAGTTTTGACCCAAGCCATTGCCGATAAAGACGAAATGAGCCGTAAGCTCAAGGAGTTGGTGACGGAGAACAAAGAACAGCGACGCATCGAACTTTTGGATCAATTGGAGAAAAGCAAAGACAAAAAACTCAACATCGAAGTGTTGCTTTCACAGTTCAACGCTGTGTACCCCACCTTCGCCAGTCAGCTGTTGAAGAAGTTTCCGAAACTCAGCCAGGCCGATGTGCAGTTCTGCACGCTGGTTCGGATGAACCTGACCACCAAAGAGATTTCCATCCTGCTAAACATCGAACCACGTAGCATCTATATCAAGAAATACCGGACCATGGAAAAAATGGGACTCGGCGATAACGATGATTTCGAGAAAGTAGTATTTGAGATTGGGTGAAGCGGCGGTCAAGAGTCGGCAGTCAGCAGTCGGCAGTCAGCAGTCAGCAGTCGGCAGTCGGCAGTCAGCAGTCGGCAGTCGGCAGTCAGCAGTCATGAGTCGGGAGTCAGCAGTCATGAGTCAGTTGCAACTAATGACTAACGACTCACGACTCACGACTCATGACCAAGTTCCCGTTCACCATCTCCTTCCCGCTCGTTGGTTCATATCTTAATTTATTGACTACTAGCATTAAGGAACGTGCAGCACTTTTGTAGTAGCAGGAGGGCGTTCCCAATTCATCAATTTTGGGAAACGTAGAATACAAGACAGCATATTAAATCTTATACTTGTACGTCAAGTACCAGCTATCAATACGATCAAAATCAATAAAATCCGACGCTTAATCTTTCAAACCATGAAAAAGTACAACTTATTCCGCTTATTCAGCCTACCATTATTTCTGGTTTGCCTTTTGAGCACCACCATCTCGCTGGCCGGTGATTGGCCTAAAGTCATCCAAAGCGCCAATGGTAAGATCGTCATCTACCAACCGACACCGGAAGAACTGAATGGCGATCAACTGAAGGCACGCGCAGCCTTCTCCGTAACGCCTACTGGAAAAACCGACCCCGTCTTTGGCGCTTTATGGACGAACGCACATATCTCTACCGACCGTGAGAAACGGATGGTCTATCTCATCGATGCCAAAATTACCGATATCCGTATTTCCGATACTTCCATCGATTCAACCAAGACCGCTGGGCTGAAAAGCATCATCGAAAACGAGGTGCCTAAATGGGATCTTGCCCTGTCGCTGGATGCGTTACTGGCCTCCCTTGAACAAAACAATCCAAAACAACAGCCCGACATCAAAACAGATGCTCCGCAGGTGATTTACCGTGACCACAAAAGTGTTTTGGTCGTGCTGGACGGTGATCCAAAGATGGCCAAGCTGGACAACACCGATTACAACCGTGTCATGAACACGCCTTATTTCCTGATTCAGGATCCGAAATCGTCTGCGTATTACCTGTACGGCACCAAAGTATGGTACACCGCACCATCACTTACCGGAACATGGAGTATTGAGAAGAAACCTTCCAAGGACCTTCAGCGTGTGCAGGACTGGCTCGAGGACCAGGCAAAACAACAGGGTGGTAATCCCGACTCTGCAGCCCCTGCACCTACCAGTGCCCCTGATATCATCGTAAGAACCAAACCTACCGAACTCCTGCAGACCGATGGTGAGGCGCAGTTTTCAACTATCGAAGGCACTCAATTGCTGTATGTCAAAAATTCAGAGAACGATATTTTCCGTTCAATCACGGACCAGAAATATTACATCCTGCTGTCTGGTCGCTGGTTCAATTCAGGATCACTCGATGGTCCGTGGAACTACATGGCCTCGGATAAATTACCTTCAGACTTCGCCAAGATTCCGGAAGGCAGTGAGAAAGATAATGTGCTAGCTAGTGTCGCAGGAACCAATGCCGCTCACGAGGCATTGTTGGATGCACAAGTTCCTCAAACTGCTGCGGTAAGCCGAAGCGAAGCAAAATGCGACGTGAGCTACGATGGTACGCCTCAATTCCAGAAAATCGATGGCACTTCTCTCTCTTACGCAGTAAATACATCCGCCTCCGTCATCAAAGACGGAAACATATTCTACGTATGCCAGAACGGAATCTGGTTTACCGGATCCACACCAAACGGACCTTGGTCGGTAGCCACCTCCGTGCCGGCCGATGTGCAAAACATACCTTCCAGCAATCCGCTTCACAATACGAAGTATGTGTATATCTACGACAGCACTCCTGAAGTGGTTTATGTCGGTTATACTCCAGGCTATACCGGTTGCTATGTGTACGGCCCCACCGTCGTTTACGGAACAGGCTATTACTATTCCGGTTGGTACGGTGTGCAATATTATCCGCGCCCTTGCACCTACGGATTCGCAGTACACTACAACCCGTGGACCGGCTGGGGAGTCAGCTTCGGCATGGGCTTCGGTGGTTACTATGGCGGTTCTTGTGGATGGTACGGACCCGTCTATCGTCCTCCGTACTACTACCGTCCTCCATACGGCGGCTACTACGGCCCACGCGGCGGTTACGGTAATCACTACGGCAACACGAATATCAATGTGAACAATAACATCAACATTAATCGCTCAAACAACATCTACAACAACGCTTCCGGTGCACGTCCTTCGTTCTCCGGCCGTCCCAACAATAACGGCAACGGAGTAATCAATCGTCCCGGTGATGGCGGCGCTAAGACTAGCCGACCTAATAACGGTGGCGCTGGAATGAACCGTCCTTCAGGTGGCGGCGATTTCAAAGTTCCTGCAAGTGGCGGAGACATGAAGAACAATGTTATTTCGGATCGCAATGGAAACGTGTTCCAGAACGACGGCGGCAACTGGAAAAGCATGGACAATGCTTCCCGTGCAGGAGGCCAAATGCAAAACATCGATCGCAGCGGTCTTGACCGACAGCAGATCGGACAAGACCGCGGTGAAATGCGCACCAACAACTTCAACAATTTCA
>CAINVI010000369.1 GCA_903854075.1 Candidatus Pollutiaquabacter sp.
GGTAGCGGCTGGCAGCACTTCGGCAAGCTCAGTGCAAGCAAGCTGTTTCGGCAAGCTCAGTGCAAGCAAGCTTTTTCGGCAAGCTCAGTGCAAGCAAGCTTTTTCGGCAAACTAAACACAATTCAGTGAAAGTCGGCAGTCATTGCCTGGTTAATTCGCTCTACTCCACCAAAACTTTGCGGGTTTCCATCACCGCTCCGTCGGGACCAAGTAGATTGACCATTATTACGCCTTTTCCGGAAAGCTCATTCACATTGAGCTCAACACGAGATGCAGTAACAGCAAGTTTGAGCAAGCATCTTCCTAACATATCATTGACCATCAGCGAACAGCCGTGTAATGCAGGATATCCATAGCCGATATCAATCACCAAATTATCAGAAGCAGGATTCGGGAAACAAGAAAGCACACTGAACTTTGGTGCAACTTCCTCTTGCAGTGCGGCCGTCGGACAAGCGGTCGTAGTTACCAGAATCTTTCCGGCTATCGTTTTGGAGTCCGTTCCAGAGGAGGAAGTTACCGTCAACGAATAGTCGTAAGTTCCCGGCGCACCAAAAACCACCTTGGGATTTCGAAGTAAACTATCACTTATAAAAGCAGGCGTGGGGGAAAAACTCCAACTCCAAGCTGCTCCGGCATGCAACAGCGCAGAATAATCTTCAAAGTAAAACGTATCCAGCGGACAATCGGAAAAAAGCTTATCGACCGTAGGTTGAGCAACAGGAGTTCCTACTTCATAAAATTCCACCTGCCAAACACCACGGTTACCTGCAGTACGCATCTTTCCATCACGGTAGAACATCGTACTGGTAAGCGGATTCATTCCTATCGGAAATTGATTAGAATAATCTACCCAATCCGGCATCGTGTCATTGCGATAATAGACATACCCGCCAAGGCCAAGAATATAAACGCCACCCGGCGTGCCACCTTGGTGGACAATATTTCGATACGAACCACCGGTGATAGTAGGTGTTGTGTAGTTGATCCAGCTTGCACCACCATTGACTGATCGAAACACTTTGTTGTTGGTGCTGTTGCCCGGACCGGTGATCCACAGTTTATCCGCATCGGTGAAATCAACAGCAATCTGTAAATTATAATAGTTGATGCCGGACGGCATTGTCAGACGAACCCACGTGTAACCGGCATCGGTTGACTTATAAAAACGTGATTGTGTAGCCAGATAAATCACATCCGGATTACTGCGGCTAATTTCAAATTTTTTGACACGCTCATTGAAGTTGTACAACGAATCCCATGTAACCCCGCCATCCACCGAACGCCAGAACTGATTACCGTTCCCCAAAAACAATACATTGTAACAATAGGGCAAAAACTCCACCTCACTGGCATCGAACCCGTAGCCATCGTCGTTTGGATATTTACCAAACGGAAACGGATTTGTTCTTCCGCTAAATGTATCCGGAACGACTACTCCACCGATATCTTCAAAAGCAATATGTCGTGGTCGGCCGATCATATAATGTCCGGCGGGTGATTCCGCACCACCCAAGCGTAAGGCGCGTTCGTAGGGATAGTTTTCGGATATCACCGTATTGCCATTGTGGTAGCGCCCTCCTGCCATAAAATCTTCGTTCCATCCCTGTGTAAATCGCCAGAAATCAGAACCGTGAAGTCCGTTGATACGCGTCGAGAAGTTAGCGTTGGAAGAAAAGAAATCCGAAGAATAGCTTATGCCACCATCGGTGGCAATCCAAGTATCAGTACCACTCACTGCGATATCCTGAATATCTGGATGGATACGATAACCACCGACATATCCGCCGATGGGATTGAAAGACGTTGCGCCGTTGAGTGAGCGATACGCCGAGGTAGTTGCCACGATTAGCTGATCGGCATTGTTGGGATTTACAGCAATTGCAAAATCATAATAGCCTTGACCGTTGCTCATGCCGAGCGGAAAAGCAGAAGATCCCGTAAAGCTGGTGGTGCCGGTGCACTTCAAGGTCCAAGATTGTCCGGCATCGTCCGAGCGGTAAATATGCGGAATATCAGCGGGTGCCTGATCGCCGAGAACCGCCACATAAATACGATCAGGATCAGCGGGTGTCACGGCCATGCGAGCGGATGATGCGGCGATAGGCGACCAGCCGGACATACTTTGGAAAAATGTGATACCGCCATCCACCGACTTATAAAAAAGAATGTCAGGTCCAGCCTTCACTGTAGCGTAAACAGTGGTAGAATCGAAAGGGCGAAAAAACACATCATACGTACTAAAACTCATTCCACTGACAAGCGACCAGTTGTTTCCATAATCGGCAGAACGAAATAGGCCGTTCTGACACGCTGCAAATAGCACGGATGAATTCGTTGGATCGATGACAAGGCGGTTCACATCGCCACAAGGAAACGAGATGGTCGACCATGTAATTCCACCGTCATTTGACTTCTTGATCTTATCATTGGACCCGGCATAAACGACGTTAGCATCAAATGGATCGACGACTACGGCGGTATAATATTCGCGATCGTCGAGTGTCATCGACCAACTCAATCCTTTATTGGTAGTTTTATAGAGTCCACTGGTTTCTGCGCCGATATATAGCACATCCGTATTCGAGGAAGCGATCGCGCAGCAATAGATATTGATCTGCCAAGGTGAAGGTGGCTGTCCGGCGACATCCTGCGATTTAAAAAACGTTTGCTGTGGCCCTACTACGTTCCATACGCCACGTGAACGGTGCGAAGCGGGGCTTGTTGAAATTGATTTTGGAACAATTGGTGTTTCCGGTAAAATAAATCCATCGGAATTGATTCGATGTTCTACAGTACGGCGCCAGCGCTTATAATAACGGAGATAGCGATCAATGGATGCTTCACCGATTTCTTCCAACTCGGAATTTTCAGCGGATGTAACGGGACTCAATTGCCGTTGGTGCTCCTCCGCGGCTTCATCCAGCAAAAACATATTGAAGCCAGTCGGAAAGTCCGGCTGATAAAACGCCATGAAGAATGCTGGTGTTTCAGCTGACAACTTGGGTAAATATTGTTGACTGACTTTTTGCGCTGAGAGGCAGTAAGAAGTAACCACCAAGCAAATCGTCAACAGTTTTTTCGCGTAGCTCATCGGTAAGGAATTGATGAGACTAAGATACTGAATTGGTTGGCAGTCAGCGGTCGGCAGTCGGCGGTCAGTAGTCGGCGGTCGGCAGCGCTTCGGCAAGCTCAGCGCAAGTCGGCGGTCAGTAGTCGGCGGTCCTCAGTCGGCGGTCGGCGGTACTCAGTCGGCGGTCAGCAGTCGGCGGTCGGCAGCGCTTCGGCAAGCTCAGCGCAAGTCGGCGGTCAGTAGTCTTCGAGTCGGCAGTCGGCGGTACTCAGTCGGCGGTCGGCAGTCAGTGGTCCTCAGTCAGCAGTCCTCAGTCGGCGGTCTTCAGTCGGTGGTCGGCGGTACTCAGTCGGCGGTCGGCGGTCGGCAGCGAAAGTTATCGGCTAGCAAAACATGGTGTGATTTTTCATCATAAAATTTAGCAGTCTGCCAATACTGTCACATTGCTCCTTTAGCTCTTCAAAACAAACCTGATCTATATAATCGAACCGTCGGGCAAAATCGAGCCATAGTGATGTTTCGGTATTTTCACTATCGGCGTCCGAAAGCTTACTTATAAAATGTTTGGGATAGCGTCTTTTACGATATGCTTCCGCAACTTTAGCACAAGTAGATCGTGATGAACGGCGCAGCTGATCTGCTAATGCATACTGTTCGTATTTTGGAAATGTAAGCGATCGCTGATGTATGGTAAATGCCAACTCGTAGGCGATTTTAAAAACCTTCAATTCTTCATATTTACCCATGCCTGCAAATATCAGCAGGATTGAAGGCTTCTACATTCTATTCTATGCAACTAAAAAAGATCCGTTTGAATTAATAAGTTCGATAATCACAACCTATCAACTGAAGTCTGCCAACCACTGACTGAGTACCGCCGACTAAAGACTGCCGACTGCCGACTACCGACCGCTGACTGCCGACCGCCGACTTGCGCTGAGCTTGCCGAAGCGCTGCCGACTGCCGACTAAAAAAGCCGCCCCTTCGAAAAGGAACGGCTTTAGCTTTTTAAGTGAGCAACTAATTACTCCGCTACTACTTCAAAGTTCACTTTGGCTTTCACGTCTTTGTGCAGATTAACCATTGCACTGTACGTACCCAGTGTTTTGATGTGATCTGCATCCAGTGTGATCTTCTTGCGATCAACGATCACTCCATGCTTCGCCAATGCATCGGCTAATTGAAGTGCTGTGATTGATCCGTAGATCTTACCGGTGTCACCGACTTTGGTAGAGATATTCAGCGTCATCGCTTCGAGCTGCTTCGCAACGGATTCCGCATCACCTTTCAGCTTCGCAGCTTTGTGAGCGCGTTGCTTCATGGTTTCGGTTAATACTTTGCGTGCAGAATCTGTAGCGACTATAGCCAGACCGCGCGGGATAAGGAAGTTGTTGGCGTAGCCAGGCTTCACTTTTACGATTTCATCGGCATAGCCGAGATTATCGACATCTTGTTTGAGAATGATTTCCATCGTGCTGTTCCTCCTTCTTTATTATTTCAACATATCGCCCACGTACGGCATCAAAGCCAAGTGACGTGCACGTTTGATAGACTGTGATACTTTACGCTGAAATTTCAGCGAGGTACCGGTGAGACGACGTGGCAGGAGTTTACCCTGCTCGTTGACGAACTTCAGGAGGAAGTTAGCGTCTTTGTAATCGATGTACTTGATGCCGTTCTTCTTGAAGCGGCAGTACTTTTTCTTTTGGGTTTCGACCGCTGGTGGATTCAGGTAGCGGACTTCGTTTGGTGTTGCCATTTTTTTGTTCCTCCTGGATTAAGCTGCTGACTCTTCTTGTTTCTTGACATCGGCGTTTTTACGCTTTTTGTCGTTGTACGCGATAGCGTGTTTGTCCAACCGCACGGTGAGGAAACGCATAATCCGCTCATCTCGTTTGTATTCAGTTTCGAGCTTGCCGATTTCTTCACCGGTGCCCTTGAACTCCAGGAGGTAATAAAATCCTGTGTTCTTTTTCTGAATCGGATAAGCCAGCTTACGCAATCCCCAATTGTTCTCATGAACAATTACGGAACCGTTGTCGGTGAGGATTTTGCGGAATTTGTTGACGACGTCCATCAGCTGCTCTTCCGAAAGAACAGGCGTAGCGATGAAGACCGTCTCATACTGATTTAACATGCTGGTTTTGATTGTTTTTAATTAGGGATGCAAAAGTAGTGAAAATCTCGGAAAATCCAAATAGGGAGAAGGGAAAGTAGTCAGCAGTCCGCGGTCTGCAGTCCTAAGTCGGCAGTCGGCGATCCAAGGGCTCAAGTCGGCGGGCTTGACTATCTTTGCCCGGTGCTCGGACAACTTGTAAAAAACGTCAAAATCGAAGGTATTGATGCGCGGGGAAATGCTTTTGGGCGTTTTTCGGGAGGAACGATTTTGGTCGATAAAGCTATTCCTGGGGATTTGGCTAATGTGCAGGCACTGCGGCTTACCAAAGGTCCGGATGCATTGTACGAAGGCCGGATCGTTGATCTGGTGGAGCCATCACCATCACGAATTCCCGCTTTTTGCAAGCATTTCCTGCATTGCGGCGGCTGTCAGTGGCAGCCCTTAACATATTACGACCAGCTTAGACTGAAACAGAACCAGGTTGCCCAACTTTTCGACCGGCACCTGCCGGACGGAGCTACCACTCCACTTCCGATTGCTTCGCCCAAGGAACGTCACTACCGTAACAAGATCGTTTTCAACTTTTCGAACCGGCGCTGGATGACGCCGGAAGAGAAATCGGATCCTAACACCGTTTTTCGGCCTGCGGCAGGCTACATGATGCAAGGCAAATATGATCACGCTCTCGAAATTCATCAATGTGATATCGCCCCGACCTCTGCCATCGAAATTCTTCAAGTAGTTCGCGATGCGGCGCTCGAAAACAAAATTCCTTTCTACGATATGCGAAAAGAGCAAGGCGTTTTGCGACAGTTGATGGTTCGTTATGCTGATGACGGCGCCATGATGGTACGCATCGTATTCGGAAAATTCGACGCTGAAGCGCTTGATCTTTTTATTGCGGTGTTGACAGAAAAATTTCCGGCTATACGTTCTATCAGCTACCTCATCAACCGCGAAAAAGATGGCAAAGTCAATGAACTGGACACCGTCATTGCTTATGGTGAACCGACACTACCCATCACACTGAATGGTCTTCGTTTCGCGATGAGCCCGGGATCGTTTTTTCAAACCAATACCTTACAAACCGAGCAGCTCTATAACACGGCTATAGAATGGTCTGAATTGTCCGGCAGCGAAACATTATTTGATCTGTACTCGGGCACCGGCACTATCGCGCTAAGCGCCGCCCAAAGTGCTGGAAAAGTACTTGGCATAGAATTCGTGGAAGATGCCGTACGGCGTGCCCGTGAAAACGCGATCAGCAATGGAATTCACAACGCTACATTTATTACCGGCGATCTTAAAGATGTGATCGTTTCCACAGCCGTAAAACAATTTGGATCACCGCACGTGGTGATAACCGATCCGCCCAGATCCGGTCATCACCGTGATGTGAATCAAGCGCTGCTTCAGCTGTTGCCGGAGAGGATTGTCTACATCAGTTGTAACCCGCGAACGCAAGAGCGTGATGTGCGTATTCTGAGTGATCACTATCGACTGGAAAAGATACAGCCGTTTGATTTGTTTCCACATACGGGGCATGTGGAGAATGTGGCGTTGTTGAGGAGGATTTAAGTCCAAGGTTCAACGCGCTCTGAAGTCAACCGAAGATTCTAATTCAGATGTCATGGTAATTCCTGTTTTAAGATTATTTTCTTTTTTTATTA
>CAINVI010000370.1 GCA_903854075.1 Candidatus Pollutiaquabacter sp.
AAGGGCTGTTTTTATAATTCAGTCTTTTTCACTACCTTTGCAACCCCTTGGGCGTAGGACCGCCGGGGTGTCGATAATCCTAATAATTAGGCAATTACGGCAAAACAAAATCAATCTAACCCTTAACTATTACAATGGAAAATTTTAATTGGGACACCTCCGGACAACAGTGGAGCAGTTACTCTGCTGAAGAGCGCACCCGGATGGAGCAAATGTACGATCAGACGCTAAACTCGGTAATCGAACACGATATCGTAGACGGTCTGGTAGTCAGCATCAGTCCAAAAGACGTGCTTATCAACATCGGCTACAAATCAGACGGCTTGGTGCCACTGACAGAATTCCGCCACATGCCTGATCTTAAAGTCGGTGACAAAGTGGAAGTGTATGTCGAGAAGCAGGAAGATAAGAACGGTCAGCTCATCCTTTCACACAAGAAGGCACGTGCCCTCAAGTCATGGGATCGCGTTAATGCAGCGCTCGAAGGTGACGAAATCATCCAGGGCTTTGTTAAATGCCGTACCAAAGGCGGACTTATCGTTGATGTATTCGGAATCGAGGCGTTCTTGCCGGGTTCTCAGATTGACGTTAAGCCTATCCGTGATTACGATCAGTTTGTCGGCAAGACCATGGAATTCAAAGTGGTCAAGATCAACAACGAATTTAAGAACGTAGTCGTATCCCACAAGATCCTTATCGAAGAAGAACTTGAACTCCAAAAAGCGGAGATCATGAAGAAGCTCGAAAAAGGACAGGTTCT
Source organism: Candidatus Pollutiaquabacter sp. (assembly GCA_903854075.1). Classification (GTDB taxonomy): domain Bacteria; phylum Bacteroidota; class Bacteroidia; order AKYH767-A; family 2013-40CM-41-45; genus Pollutiaquabacter. Next base: position 761 of record CAINVI010000370.1, read on the forward strand.
TGAAGGAACGGTTAAGAACATCACATCATACGGTGTGTTCATGGACCTCGGCGGTGTCGATGGTCTGTTGCACATTACCGATATCTCCTGGGGTCGTATCTCTCATCCGGAAGAAGTACTCAAACTGGACGACAAGATCAATGTCGTTATCCTGGATTTCGACGAAGAGAAGAAGCGTATCGCCCTTGGTTTGAAGCAGCTTACACCACATCCGTGGAGCCAGCTGAGCGAAGACCTCAAAGTAAGTGACAAAGTTAAAGGTAAAGTGGTAGTAATCGCCGACTACGGTGCGTTCGTGGAGATCGCTGCCGGTGTTGAAGGTCTGCTTCACGTATCTGAAATGTCCTGGTCACAGCACCTTCGCAGCCCGCACGATTTCCTGAAAGTAGGCGACGAGATCGAGTGTGTCGTATTGACTCTCGACCGTGAAGAGCGCAAGATGTCCCTCGGACTCAAGCAACTTAAACCTGATCCATGGATCGACATCGTCGTTAAATACCCGGTAGGTTCTAAGCACAACGCACTGGTGAAGAACTTCACCAACTTCGGTGTGTTCGTTGAACTCGAAGAAGGTATCGACGGACTGGTTCACATTTCTGACCTCTCCTGGAGCAAGAAAATCAAACATCCGTCTGAATTCTGCAAAGTCGGTGATCGCATGGATGTTGTTGTTCTCGAAGTGGATGCTGAAAACCGTCGCCTCAGCCTCGGTCACAAGCAAATGGAAGATAATCCTTGGGATGTATTCGAATCGATATTCTCTATGGATTCCGTTCACGAAGGAACCGTGTTGAAACTTGGCGACAAGGGCGCGACTATCGCGTTACAGTACGGTCTTGAAGCATTCTGCCCGAACAAGCACATGGTGAAAGCCGATGGAAAGTCGCTCAAAGGCGATGACAAAGCGGATTTCAAAGTGATCGAGTTCAACAAGGATCAGCGTAAGATTGTTGTTTCACATGCTCGTATCCACGAGGAACAGTCAGCTGCGGTGAAATCGACCGAAAATGCTCAAAAGCAAACGGATCGTGAAGACTCCGCCAAAGCGGTCAAGAAGGTGAAAGAAAGTGTTGAGAAAACCACCCTCGGTGATTTCAGCGTTCTCGGAAACCTGAAGAACGAAATGGAAGCGGCTGAAAAGAAGAACGACGACAACCAGAACGAAGGTTGATTCCGATTCTTAAATAATTGAAAAAACGGCTGTCTCTTTTGAGAACAGCCGTTTTTTTTGATACTTGAATCCTTTAAAATAATTCATGATGTTCAACGATAAAGAGACTTTTCTGCACGATACATTTTTTCATGTATTGCGTTCTGTCGAACCTTCGACTGCCCCGTTATGGGGAAAGATGAACCTTCAGCAAATGGTAGAACACCTGAGCGATTCCGTTCGCATCGCGAATGGTAAAATACGTCACGAATCAATTATCACTCCGGAAGAACGGTTGCCCTTGATGCTTGGCTTCTTGCAAAGCGATAAGGAGTTTAAACCGGAGACCAAGAATGCCATGATGGGAGAGACGCCGCTACCGGTCCGCCATGCTTCCCTGGAAGAGGCTGTTATGGAATTGCGTACGGAAATGGATGATTTCAAAGCATATTTCATGGCACATCCCGGTGGCCGGGTCAGGAATCCCATTTTCGGCGATTTGGATCACACGGCGTGGACCCAGCTGCTCTTCAAGCATTTCCTGCATCACCTTAAACAATTTGGCGCAGTTCGTTAATCCAACCCAATACGTTAACTTTACACCCTGAAATGTCACGCCGTTTACTTTTAGACGCCTCCAAACTGGACATCACCATTAACAGGTTGTGTTATCAGTTGTTGGAGAATCATGACGGTTTCAATGACGCGGCATTAGTCGGACTTCAGCCCCGCGGTGTATTTGTTGCCCGTCGAATTCACGAACGACTTTCCGCTATACTTCATAGAAACGATCTGGTACTCGGCGAACTTGATGTCACGTTTTATCGCGATGACTTTCGTCGGCGAGAAATCATTACGCCCAGCGCCACGAATATGGATTTTACTGTGGAAGGACGAAAAGTCATTCTGGTCGATGATGTATTGTACACCGGACGAACCATTCGCGCGGGTATGGACGCGTTGCTGGATTTCGGACGACCTGCTACTGTAGAGTTATTGTCGCTGGTGGAGCGGAGGTATTCGCGCCAGCTACCGATCAAACCGGATTATGTTGGCATTACCGTAGATACGATTACTGCCGACAAAGTGAAAGTGCATTGGAAAGAAACCGAAGGCGAGGATGGCATTTGGTTAATGGCCGCAACTGCTAACGATTCAACAACTGAAACCGCCGCATGAGCTCCCTGACTTCGAAACATCTGCTAGGCATCAAAGATCTTCGCAAAGAGGACCTGGAACTCATTTTCAAAACGGCCGATAATTTCAAAGACGTCATCAATCGTCCGATTAAGAAGGTGCCTTCTTTGCGCGATGTGACGATTGCCAACCTGTTTTTTGAAAACTCTACACGAACGCGATTGTCGTTTGAATTGGCAGAGCGCCGATTGTCGGCTGATGTCATCAATTTCGCGGCATCATCTTCTTCCGTCAGCAAAGGGGAAACATTGATTGATACGGTGAAGAATATTCTGGCGATGAAGGTTGACATTATCGTGATGCGCCATCCGAATCCGGGTGCGGCGCTCTTCCTTGCCAAACATGTCGATGCGTCTATCGTCAATGCCGGTGATGGCGCTCATGAACATCC
>CAINVI010000371.1 GCA_903854075.1 Candidatus Pollutiaquabacter sp.
ATGCTATTGCTAAAAAACAAATGCGTGACTTTGGCGGTATGATTTCTTTTACGTTGAAAGGAAATTCACTGGAACAAGCGTTTGATATTGCTTCCCGCACCAAAGTATTTTCCCTGGCGGAATCATTGGGTGGCGTAGAATCGCTGATCGGCCATCCGGCAACTATGACGCACGCCTCCATTCCGAAGGAAGTACGGGAAAAAGCCGGAGTGGTAGATTCCTTATTACGCTTGAGTGTAGGAATTGAAGATGCGGAGGATCTGGTGGAAGACCTCCGACAAGCGCTTCAATAGCCCACGTATCATTCATCAACTCTTTGAACCCAAGTAGAAGCCGGTCTTTCATTCAAAAGGCCGGCTTCTATATTTAATTGATAATCATGTATATATAAATTATTACAATGGCTTTAAATTGGGTTGGCGAACTACCATCGCAACTTCTCCACGGTTTGTCAGTCTACTGTCAGACTACCCGTTAAACGTGGGAAAAGTCATTGGCAATCCGTATTTTTGAAAACTTACCCCAATCGTCATCCGTTACTTACAACGGAGATCATCTACATCATGAAAAAAAGCCTACTCTTACTCGTTTCCGTTCTGACAGTGCTGACCGGATTGAATGCCCAAACTCCTGAACGATTACATTGTTTTACGGACGAAATGTACCGTGAATCTATTGCTCAAGACCCTTCCGTGTTAAAGACCCGTGAAGATCTCGAAGCCTACACCCGACAGTTTGTTGCACATCGTAACGTGCAACGCACGAACGGTGGCCCCGCAGTGTACATTATTCCGGTAGTATTTCACGTATTACACGAATACGGCAACGAAAATATCTCTGATGCACAGATCATGGATTGCATCATGAATATGAACCGCGATTTCCGCAAGCAGAATTCGGATACAATCAATATCGTATCTGCGTTTCAAGCTGTGGCCGCCGATGCACAAATCGAATTCCGCCTGGCAACGCTCGACCCCAATGGAAATTGCACCAACGGTATCGATCGCATCTATACGGCTAAAACCAATAGCGCCAACAACAGCTCTAAGCTGAATCCTTGGCCCAACGATATGTACCTGAATATCTGGACTGCAAAAACACTGGAGAATACAGGAGCTGCAGCCTATGCACATTTGCCGGGAACTGTCAGCGGAATTTACGACGGCATCATGTCGCGTTACGATTACATTGGTACGATTGGTGCCGGCGGTCCAGCCGGATTGCATACCATTTCACACGAAGCGGGTCACCACTTCAACTTATTGCACCCTTGGGGCTCTACCAACAGTCCGGGCGTGGCCTGCGGCGACGACTTCGTAGGAGATACGCCGGAAACACAGGGCTGGACAAGCTGCAACCTGTCCGGTTCTATCTGTAATCCACCGGTCATCGAGAACGTTCAAAACTTCATGGAATATTCGTACTGTGATTGCATGTACACCTTCGATCAGCGCGATCGTATGCATGCTACCCTCAATTCCAGTGTAGCCGGCCGTAACAATCTTTGGACCACCCAAAATCTGACTGCTACCGGAACGTTGAATCCTCCTACCGCTTCCTTGTGTGCACCGATTGCAGATTTCTGGACAACTACCCAGGCTATTTGCGAAGGCCGCTCCATCACCTATAAAGATTACAGCTGGAACGGAGATGTTGCCCAGTACAACTGGATCTTCCCGGGTGGAAATCCTGCCACCTCGACCGACTCCATGCCTGTGGTAACCTACAACACTGCCGGTATCTACGATGTAACACTTATCGTTTCCAATGCCAACGGATCTGATACGATGGTTCGCACCGGATTTGTTCGCGTTAACAATACGATTGGAAATTTAACTCCGATGTTGACGTCGTTTGACCAGGCAGCTGATCTGCCGGGAACTGAAGGCTGGATCAATAACCTGGATGCAGGAACAACTACTTGGACACGTATCACTACTACCGGAGCCAACGGCACGACCAACTGTATTCGAATCAACAATTATACGAATACCGCCGGCCAAACCGATGAATGGATCACTCCGTCATACGACATCTCTAACTTAACCAGCGCCCGCTTCCGTTTTTATGTTGCTAATGCTCAGCGCAATTCAACCTCAGCTGATTTGTTGCGTGTATTCACCAGTACGAATTGCGGAGAATCCTGGACACCTCGCTACACCAAGCAGGGCGCAACACTTGCCACGGCCGGTATTAAAGCCACCAGCTTTACCCCGACTGCAACCGAATGGCGCCTCGATACCTTTAATCTTACCGGTCTTGCACCGCGCACCAACGTACGCTTCAAATTCCAGAACATTTCCGATCGTGGGAATAACACCTATATCGATGAAGTTCAAATCACCGGAACCCCAAACAACGTAGACGAAGTTGATGAAGTCACTACCGGCTTCTCCTTGTTCCCTAACCCTACGTCATCAGCGACAACCATTCAATTCAAACTGAACAGTACCCAATCCGTTCAAGTACGAATTCACGATATTACCGGACGATTGCTCAACGAAATCGTTAACGAAACGCTGAATGCGGATATTCATGAATATCCCGCAACCTTTACATCACCTGGCATCTATCTGATTGACGTAATTGTCGGCGGCAAACACCACATTCGTCGTCTGGTTGTTTCAGAATAATTGTTCATAGCTCTTTTTATAAAACGTCCCGGACATCCTCCGGGACGTTTTATTTTTTGAATACTTTTATACCGAATCGACGTATCATCTATCGTGAACCGAATCAACCTTAAACTGACACTTCTTCTTGTTTTCACATCCACATGTGCTGCACTTGCACAAGACGAAGTCGTAGCCTATAAGCGCAACGCCATAAATACTAACGTTACGCTTTGCGTAACAAACGAATGGAACTTTGGCATAGAACGTTTTTTTTCGCCGCGCCGAAGTCTTGAACTAAATGGAGGCATTGTTCGGTCCAATCAACTGCTGGCCGATCTATCAGAGTCCTGGAGCAATTCACAATACTTCTACGAAAACGGCTATACTGTTCGACTGGCCTATAAAATGTACCGGCCAAAAGCCGAGAGTTCCCGCTGGCAAGATTATATTTCACCCGTTCTACTCTACAAATATCTAGAGTACGAACCGCAATGGTTTCAAGTTGATAACGGCAACAATAACGACACCGCCATTTATCAGGAACGCCAACGCAGCAAATTCGGCTTTGAGTTTCTTTGGGGTAAAATATACGAGCTTAACAAAACCTTTGACATCGAACTTTACTACGGGGTCGGTGTACGGGCCACTATCTCCGATAGAACCGATATTCTAAAGCAGGATGTGTATGAAGTAAGCGAGCCTTATCCGGTAAACTTCAGCGATCATAAATTTTATTTCCGCCCATCCATTCATGCCGGTGCAAAATTCCGTTTACGTTACGGAAAGTCGCGGACAGACTAATGCGCTTCTAGCCAATTTCTACCGCTACCCATACCCACCTCGATTGGAACATTCAGCGGCAAAGCTGTTGTCATACGATCCTCCACGAGCTTCTTTAATTCATCCAGTTCATCCTTGTGCGCGTCGAATACTAATTCATCATGCACCTGCAGCACCATTCGGGAGCGGAGATTCCTATCCCGAATATCCTGGTGAATGCGTACCATGGCAATCTTGATCATATCCGCTGCACTTCCTTGGATCGGTGCGTTAATCGCATTACGTTCCGCAAATCCGCGTACCGTTGCATTAGCAGAATTGATATCACGCAAATAGCGTCGACGACCGAGTATCGTTTCTACATAGCCTTTCGCTTTAGCCTGCTCGATACTTTCATCCATATAATCTTTAATCGACGGGTACTGACGAAAATAACTTTCGATAATTGACTTCGCTTCTGTACGGGAAATATTGAGACGGTCAGCAAGTCCAAATGCAGAAATACCATAAATGATACCGAAGTTGACCATCTTGGCATTACGGCGCTGATCGGATGTTACATCGCCAATCGGAACACCGTACACTTTTGCCGCGGTAGCAGCGTGAATATCATGTCCGGTGCGAAACGCTTCTAGCATTCCGGCATCTTTACTTAACTCCGCAATGATCCGCAATTCAATTTGTGAATAGTCTGCAGAGAACAAAACGTAATCGTCGCCGCGCGGCACAAAGGCTTTGCGGATTTCCCTGCCCCGAGCTGTACGGATCGGGATGTTTTGTAAATTAGGATTATCCGAACTCAAACGGCCAGTCACCGCAACAACCTGATTAAACGTCGTATGTATTCTTCCTGTACGGGAGTGGATCAATTCAGGAAGTACATCTACGTAGGTGTTTTTCAACTTCACCAGTTCTCGATAATCAAGTATACGACGAACGATCGGATGTTTGTTTTCCAGCTTACTCAACACATCTTCGCTGGTGGAATACTGCCCCGTTTTTGTTTTCGCCGGCTTGTCAACAATTTTCAATTCTTCAAACAGCACTTCTCCTACTTGCTTAGGCGATGAAACGTTAAACTTCTTTCCCGCATGTCCTTGTATTTCCGCTTCTACCGTGGATATGTCTTTTGCCAATTCAGCAGAAAGTTCATACAGTGCCGCCGGATCAAGTGTTATTCCCTCCTGCTCCATCGCCGCCAAAACTGGCACCAACGGCATCTCTACATCTAGAAATAATTTATCAGTTCCGGTGGTATTCAACTTCGGTAAAAAGGCACCGTGCAATTGCAAAGTGACATCTGCATCCTCGGCTGCATATTCCGCGATCTGTTCCACTGCAACATCGCGCATACTCAACTGGTCTTTACCACGCTTGCCTATCAGCTGTTCAATAGACACAGGCGTATAGTGAAGATATGTTTCTGATAATACATCCATGCTGTGACGCATTTCAGGATGGAGCAGAAAATGGGCAATCATGGTATCAAACAACGGTGCCGAAATAACAACGCCGTACGAATGAAGTACATTTAGATCGTACTTCAGATTTTGAGCGATTTTTATTTTTGTTGTATCGGCAAATAGGGGCTTAAACTCGTCGACGATCGCTTGTGCACCAGGCCGGTCAGCCGGAACCGGAACATACCATGCTTCATGAGGATTTACAGAAAAAGACAGTCCTACCAATTCCGCTTCCAGAGAGTCCAGTCCGGTGGTTTCGGTATCGAAACAGAATCGGGGAGCAGCAGTAAGCTCCGCCAGTAAACGGCTGCGCTTTTGCGAATCATCCGCAAGATGATACGTATGTGGCGTTGTGGTGATGGATTTTAATTCTGTCGGCGGTGTAGCCTCCGAAACGTCAACATCTTCTACATCTTCTACGTGTCCATCATCACCGAATAAAGATCCTTGTGCAGGATTTCCTTTTTTTGCCAACGTCGGCTTTGGCATTTCTGTGGTGCCGACGGATGGCGCCACCAATCCTAACTGTTCCGACATTCGACGGAATTCAAGTTCCGCGAACAACTCCCGCAACGCCTCCTTATTCCATTCTTTACGATCGAGCTGTTCCGGCTGAATATCCAGCGGAACATCTATCATGATCGTAGCAAGTCGTTTAGACTGAATCGCCAACTCCTTGTGTTGTTCTACCTTTTCTTTCAACTTACCTTTGAGCTGGTCCGTTGCGATTAAAAGATTTTCAAGCGAACCGAATTGCTTCACCAGCGCTATCGCTGTTTTTTCACCAACTCCTGGAATACCTGGAATATTATCTACACTGTCGCCCATCAATCCCAAAATATCTTTCACCTGCTCGACACGTTCAATCTCCCAGCGCTCACAGATTTCTTTAATGCCCAGCACTTCCGGTTTACCTCCGCCGCGTGGCGGTTTATAGATGAACGTGTGCTCGTCGACAAGTTGACCGTAATCCTTATCGGGTGTCATCATGTATGTTTCAAATCCGCTAGCCTCCGCCTGACGAGCCAACGTGCCAATGATATCGTCTGCTTCATACCCGTCTTTCGAGAGCACAGGAATGTTGAAGGCTTCGCAAAGCTGAACAACAACAGGAATGGATGACGCCAGATCCTCCGGGATTTCCTGTCGATTCGCCTTGTAAGCGGTAAACTCTTCGTGACGGCTGGTAGGAGCTGCCGTGTCGAATACTACGGCGATATGTGTCGGATTTTCCTTCTTCAGCACCTCCAACAGCGTATTCGTAAAGCCAAAGATCGCAGAGGTATTCTGGCCTTTGGAATTGATGCGGTGGTTGTTGCTGAAAGCGAAGTAAGCGCGGTAAACCAGCGCCATTGCATCGAGCAGAAATAGTTTTTTAGGTGCAGCCATTCGTTGGAAAGATGGATGCTGTAAGGTCGGTATTTTTTATGGATCAGCGGCGCCCGCCACCCATCATTCCTCCGCCCTCCATGCCTTCACCACCGCCTTCTTTCAGGTCATCATTCCGGATGTTCTTTTTCTTGGAATTAGAGAACTCCATTTTACCGAAGCGATAATCAAGACTCACGCGTACTCCGAGGAAAAAGAAACGGTTATTTCCGGAATACGAGAACCCTTCTCCTGAATATTCATTACGGAAATTCATATACCAGGACGCGAAATTATCCAGTCCAAAACCCAATCCGCCGTTTCCGGCTTTAAACTCACGACGAGCACTGAGGTTATAATACCAAAAGGAGGTGGATGTGCCCTGTACGCTGATTTTAGGACCGTTGAAGTTACCAAACGCCATAATTCCCCATTGTTTACCGAACTTATAGGATCCGTAAAGGTTGAAACTGTAGTTGATACCGTCATTCGAAAGCACCTGCGAATAGCCGGCGGTTTTCACCTTATAATAGTACAGATTAGCATTAGCCCCGCAGAAAACTTTCATCTTCCACATCACATTCACCCCAAGACTTATACCGGTGGTATAGTTCTTGCCAATGTTGTCGTACGTAGTTACATAAATACTGTCGTTCTCAATAAATCGTATGCTTTCAATCGAATTATTGGTAAACCGATGATAAGCACTTGCATTGATAGAGCCGAATTTTTTAAACGTGTTATAACCTAGTTCAAATCCATGACTGACCTCGGGCTCGAGTTCGGGGTTACCGTAGGTGATATTAAACGAATCACTGGTGTTCACCCACGGATTAAGAAAGGTCATACCAGGCCGCTGAATGCGCTGGGTGTAACTGATCTTGGTGGTATATTTCCCGGACTTGGCATAAGAAACCGTAGCGGTTGGAATAAGATTTCCGTATTCACTGGTGAAGGAGCTTTCGTCATCCTGGAATCTCCCGGCGACATCCGTGTGCTCATAACGCAACCCTGCTTTGATACCGAATTTTCCCAAGGTCAGCGTACCCTGACCATATCCCGCGTAAACATCCTGATCATAATCGAACAAATTGCTGCGAGCATTATCACGTACGAATTCTCCTGTTGCCATATCGAACACATCGTAAGTATATTCACTGGAAACGTCGCGCTGAATGGTTTTTAAGCCCGTTTCGACTAAGAATTTTTTACCCACCGGTTGCGCATAATCCGCTTGCAAGGTCTTCTCACTATTGAAGTTCCTGTTTAAACTCGATTCCTGATAATACATTACATCATTGGCATCGAGTCGCTCAACATCGTAATCTGTTTTACGATCATTGTTCGATAGCTGCGCGGAAATTGTCAGCTCTTGCTCTTTCTTTTTAAATGATCGTTTGTAGTCGATGTTCGCATCGTACGAAAGTCCATTGGTTAAATTCGTATAATCATTCGTAAAAGTTTCAGAATATCCGATACCGTTGGAGGAAAACAGATTTAATGTTTCACCACGGGAACCGTTGCGAAAATTATTCAGTCGAAAGGAGCCGCTGAGATTGCTCTTACTTGTCAGATCAACATCTGTATTGAACTGTGCATAGGGTCCGGCGCCGTAAGTACGGTTATCGCCGGTTTGCTGTAGATTCGTTGTTAACCCTGCTGATTCTGTCACCCGAAGGTTATCAATTTCCCCAAAACCAAAATATCCGAAACCACCAAGATTCACGCCTGTTCCCCACCGACCTCTACGGTAGTTAATATTCGAAAAAAGATTGCTACTCCTCGTGCCAAGTCCGGCATTTACGGAGCCGCTTACGCCCTGTATGTTTTTCTTCTTAGTAATGATATTGATAATTCCTCCTGTTCCTTCCGCGTCGTATTTAGCCGAAGGACTGGTGATCACTTCTACTTTTTCTATCTCATCAGCAGGAATCATTTTTAACGCATCAGCAACAGAAGCGGCCATCAACGAGGAAGGCTTATCATTAATTAAGATTCTGACATTTTGTGTGCCCTGCAACATGACGTTACCATCAAGATCAACGCTTACCATCGGAACTTTTCGTAATACATCCGCAGAATTTCCGCCTTTTACACTGATATCTTTGTCCGCATTATATATCAGTTTGTCGACTTTCATTTCAATCAGTGATTTCTCCCCTTCTATAACAGCTTCTTTCAACATCGTGGCTGTTGGGGAAATTTTCAGATTGTTAAATTCTATCGAAAGATTCTTATCGTTAATGATAATGGAGTCTATGAAGCGTGTATTATAACCCAGGAACGAAACCGAGAGCCGGTATTTACCATTTTTAATGTTCTTCAATTTGAAGTCGCCTTGTTCATCGGCAACCGTTCCGTCGGATGGCTTGGAGCTCCCTTTTTCAAATAAGGAAATCGTACAGAATCCAATAGCTGTACCGGTCAAGGAATCAACTACATTTCCGGTAATCTTACCGTCGTATATTTTCGGTGAAGCACTGCCGCCCATTCCACCCATGAATTGAGCCTTAACAGAAAATGTTACTGCCGATAACATCAACATCAATGTAATACAGACCTTCATAATAAATAATTATCGTTTAAAACTACTACCGAACAGCTAACGCCAGCCACTACTTTCTTAGTTATTCTTCGACATAATCCAGTCGCTTCCCGTACGTTTCGTGGAAAGTGGACGCAGCGTAAAGTGCAAGCAGGAAAACAACGGAACCTACGACTATCAGACTCTGAAACAACGATAAGCTGAAAATGTTCTCCAGCCAGATTCGTAAGGGAATCAGCAAGGTAATTGCACCACGCATAAAGTTGGTGATTGTTGCCGTTACAGTTACCCGGAGATTTGTACCGAAAGCTTCTGCAGCTGTAGTTACAAATATCGACATGTATCCGCAACCGAAACCCATCAGCAAGGAAGAACTGACTAACAGA